>CALLUT010000033.1 GCA_938010495.1 Candidatus Absconditabacterales bacterium | reverse complement strand
GCAAACCAGTTGTTTTCGAATCTATTGCATGAGCTGCTAATTCATATTTCATTTTCCATTTATACAGTGGAATTTGTACAAGAAGAAACACTACAATCCATCACAAAAAGATTCATCACAGCATTGCATCTTGTTTAAAGATAATAAAGAACATAACTACCATAGTTATGATCAATGGATAGACAGCAAATATCATCATATCTACTGTTCTTTCAAATCATCTTACAAGCTTATTTACTCTTTTTACAAGTGTTCATCAAAACGAATTGATAAAAAATCTATATGAGCGATGATGCATTCATAAGAAGCTTTGGTTATAAATTTCTTCCATTCATGCTAGTTCAAACTTCACTATATATCGTTCAAAAATCCTCCATGCAAGTTCCTTAATCGCTTCTAATAACACTACTACCATAACGTACCGCATTACGTGATCAATGATCATTGGAGTAATTTCTCAAGTTTGTGAAACAATATCAATAATTCATTTTAGATAGAGAGGAACAATCAATGGAATAATTGTATTAATAGTACGCATCGCAATAAGCATAATCGCTGCAAAGCGATGTTTAATTCAAATTCACCAAAAATAACTCAATACTTGCTTAGTTGTTATTGTTGTTATTGTTGTCTTTGTTTGTCAATTCATTGTAATAATTTTTTATTGTGTAAAAAAAAGAAGCGCTATCTAGAGCGCTTCTTTTTAGGTTATAGTACATATATGTAACTATGGCATATGCCACCTTATCGCAAGAACTCTAGAGTTATTATCTATTCATGATCCAATCAGAAGATTTTTCATCACTGAAAATGTATCAGCAAAAAATGCGTCACATAACGTGAATACCGGAAAGGCAATCATGAAAATAAATAAAGTACTCATTAGGATAACTCAACAAATAAATAATTAATTATAACGCTTCACACTTCTATTACGAAACAGTTGACAAGTTGTGACAAATATTTTTTACTCAGTAATTACCTGTTCTACTGGAAGATCTCAATCTACTGGAAGTCCTGCTTCTATAGCAATATCTTCTGCAGTCTTTTCAACTGCAATTTCTGCAGAATCAACCGCATCATCAAATCTTCATCAGAAATCAACACTTGGTGCTTTCTCAGCTCAAGCTTCAGCAGCAAATGGGTTTTTCGTCGTAAATCATGTTATCATCGCAACAATATTGGATGGGAATCAACGAACAAGTTCATTGAGTTTTCTAACCGCTGCATTAAAATCTCATCTTGCAGTAGCTATACGATTTTCTGTTCATTCCAATTGCGCTTGTAGTTCCAAAAAGTTTTGATCAGATTTTAACTCAGGATAATCTTCAACTGTCACTAACAATCTAGATAAGGCACCACTCAATTCTCATTGATTTGCTTGAAATGCAGCTAGTTGTTCAGCATCATCAATATTAATATTCGTTTGAGATGCTCATGCTCTAGCTTGTGTTACTTCAGTAAATACACCAAGTTCTTGATCAGCAAAACCTTTTACTGTTTGTACAAGATTATCAATAAGGTCTAACCTTCTTTGATATTGGTTTTCTACTTGAGCCCAAGCTTCTTTTACACCTTCATCAGCACTAACCAATCAGTTGTACTTACCAAAAAGCATAACAAATAATAAAATGATAATTCAAATAATCATTAATAACGTCTTTTTCATTGTCTTATAATAGGAATAATAAATAACTACTTATTTGTAGGGTTTTTGTGGATAGTGTCAACATGCGCTACAAGTTGATCAAATAACTCATGAGCTTTGTATATATCAACAGTTCATGTTCAATGATGTAATGTCCTATATAATTCTCAATGATCAATACCTCGTTTTTCATTAATAAGTTCAATAATATCAGCAATTGATTCTACATAAGCAGATTTTCATGAAATAAGGAATCAACAAGCACATCGTATACGGTCTGCTTGTATAGTAAACCATGGAAGTAATTCTCATATTCGTTTTTTTTGAATAATAGCTTCTCTTAGATCGATTAACACATGGCGAATATGTCATTCTAAGTGAGGTCTCATGTCTGTAGAGCTCATTAATAATGTTGAAAGTACATCATCTCAAACAATACATTCGCTACGACATTGAATATGATGAAGAATAATACTATATACATCATGTCCATGTTCTAAGTCATATTTCGTTAACACAATCCATCATGCCTGAGATATTTCTTGTAATTGTTCAGCTATTTCTTGAGTATAGGTTGAAACGATTATTACTGGGATAGTTTTTTCGTGAGTAATATCATAGGCATATAATGCCTTATATTCTCATCCTTGTTCAACTAATTCTAATAATTTGTTATTCATTAATGCAAAAGTAAATTGTTAAATATATTTATAATTATCGTCATCATCATGCTCACCCTCATCCAAATGATCATCATGAGAATCAACTAAACCCTCATCCAAATGATCATCATCATCCATATGATATTCATGAAGATCAATTACCTTTTCATGCTTCTCAAAAGAATACTATCATAAATACCAGGGCTAAAGGTAGTATCAACCATAATCCTGACCATCATACAATTAATGATCATATAATTCAAAAAATCGTTCATCACGTTCAAGAACCAAATAATTTTTCATTAGTATTTTTTAAATAAGGTTTTACAATTGGTCAAAAGAAAAATATTAGAAAAACAAACCCTATAAATAAGTCAGTGAGAGCCATTGGAGATTTATTAATTTCTTTTTTATCTCGATTAGCTACCTCTCAATTAATAGCTGATTCAAAAGCTAAAACTAGTTCTCATAGTCAGGATCAATAACTTTCTTGACGGAAAGCAGGAACCAATATATTTTCTCACATACGTTTTGCAATTGCATCTGGGATTGCTCATTCTAATCAATATCAAACTTGAATTTGTCGTTTTCTTTCATTTGGAGCAACAAGTACTACAAGTCAGTTATCAAGTTCTTCATCTCATACTCATGAGATTTTCATCTCATCAATTTTATCTTGATCATCTGTTAAGTATCTTGCAAAATCCAATGAAACATCAAACGCTTCTCTTCATCATAAAGATTCCACAGTCACCAATGCAATCTCAGCTGAAGTAGCATCAACTATAGATTGAATTTTATTTTCTAATGACGCCTCTTCTTCCTCTGATAAAATGTTTGCTCAATCAGTTACCCATCATTCATTTTCTATAGACAATGCTTGTACAGAAAAAAATGCTAAACAAAGCAATACAATACTTGTTCATATACAATATTTTATAAAATTTATTCGTATAATTCTTTGTTTAACCATGGAACAATTGCGTGTATTCATGAGGTGTAAAAAGCTTCTTGTCTCAAGATATGATCTCTAGTGAGATATCATATTGTTCATCATTTTTTCTTCATATGATCTATTCAAGTTTTTTCAGCCATATATGTTCATAGTTCAGCTCATCATTCAAGTGCAAATGCCACTTCAGATGGAATCGGGAAATTTCCTGTTGATCATGAGCTTTCATACCCTGTAGAATCAATAATTGTTGTCCATCAAAACAACATACATACTGATTTACCATTTGGCATTTGAGTAAATTCGACTCATCATTCTAATCAAAACGCCATATCAAACATTCATTTTTCAATCAAAGCTGAAGCTCTATTATGTGATCACTTCAAAGTCTCTTCGATGCTAAGTGGCATATCAGAGACATGGCTTTGTGTATTAAATCATGTAACAGAAACATCAAGTCATAGTTTATTAAATACATCTTGAACTGCAGCGACCTTGATTGGATTTGTAGTTCATACTCAAACTCTACGCACTGAGGCGAGATCTATCATTAAATAATTATTATCAGAATAAAGAATGTTGTTCTCATCACTGTCGTTGTTTTTTTAGATCAATCAGAATTTTTTCTAATGATGTAAATCAATATTTATCAACAAGTACAGATTTCATTTTTTCAAAATCATAGTTACAAGACCATTCATCATGTTTAGCCTTTATGTCTGGAACATGCATTAGCGTTACAAGTTCTTTACTAAGATATGCTGATTCCTTTCAGTCTATAAGTTTTTGTTTAGTTACTCACGTAATTTCGTCAATTGCTGCATAAATACTATCAAGATTTCAATAAGTTGAGACTAGCTTTTGCGCTCATTTTTTACCAATACCCATTACTCATGGAATATTGTCAGAAGCATCTCCAAGCAAACTTAGATAATCCAATAATAATGTTGGACCAAATCAGTGTTCTTGAGTAAAAGATTTTGTATTTGTTTCTAGTACTTTCATAGCATCAAATTGTACAACTCAATCACGTAATAATTGCTTCAAATCTTTATCAGAAGAAACAATACAGACTCACTTTTCAAATGATCACTCACCTATTTCTTGTTCAACAATAGTAGCAATTATATCGTCAGCCTCATATCATGGCATTTCTAGAAAAGGTATGTTAAGTTCATCAACAATATCTTTTATCATGCGCATTTGCCATTTAAAATCATCTGGCATTTTTACTCTATTTGCTTTGTATTCTTCAAATTTTTCTTTTCTTATAGTTCTTTTAGGACTATCCCAAGCAATTACGAATTCATGTGGTTTACGTTGCCATAATTTAAATAACATACGAAAAAAACCATAGATTGCATTGACGTTATGTCAGTCTTTATCTGTTAACTCTGGGAATCAATAATATGCTCTAAAAACATATCACGATCAATCTAATACATCTAATCTTCTCATTATTTTTTCGAAACAAATTACAACAAATCTATCTTGTTGTTCTATAAAATATTTATATGATTAGTCTATAACTTTTCAATAGCTATCTTTCTAATCAAATATGAAAAAATATACCATAAAATCAGTTGAAGATCTTATAAATCCTGTTGAATATATACTAGGGACATGAGTAAAACAAGTTCTTATTCATGGTGAGTTATGAGCATGAAAAACTACTTTTGTTCAAGCCTTTGTTCATAAAATTTTATGAGAAACAGTTCCTGTACAAAGCCCAACATATACCTATATGAATATCTATAAAGAAACCATACTTCACATTGATATGTGGAGAATTGAAGATGAAGCAATGGTACATGAATTATGAATTGATGATGCTTTAGATACCCATGAGTGGTCATTCATAGAACGACCAAAACGAGAAAAAAAGCGATCAACTCCATGAGCGATCACTATAACAATAGAAAAGAATGGGGACACAAGAATTCTTACTCTTCAAGAATAGTTTCTATCAATAAGACAATACCATAACGTGAGAACCCTTGTTGTAACAACAATGCGTCTTCACTAAATCAAGTAAATTTATTCAAAGTCTTAGTAAGAACTTCTTTTTGCTCTGTGACTTCCTTTCAGATTATACTCTTAATTAACATTTGATAGAAATTCGAGTTATTACCATATAATATAAGTATAGGTTTCAATTCATTATTAAATGATCAAACAATTGACTCTAAGAAATCTTTTTTTGTCATAAATCTTGAATGTTTTCATGCTCTGATAATATTTTCTCATCACATATTTTCTATCAAAATAGCGTAATCATCTTGTGTTAATGGGCTCAATGGTTTTAGTAGTCAATCATTTTCAAAATCAGCCAACCATCACATAGAGTGTGCATAAAGAACATACGAAGTATACCAAGCATCACGTCTCATATCATCGTAAATACTAGCTCAATCATGATAAATCAACTCATTAAACGTAACAGGAGTACGCAATGTTTTTACTAAAACAAGTGTTTTAATCGCCTCTGCTCTTGAAACAATAACATCTTTATATCATGATTCCGTAATTATTCTTTTACCATCTGTGATTGCTCATATTCATCACAGTATATCTACTGCTTGATCTAAAAGAGTTAAACGATCTTTTTTAACATATTCTTGTGGAGAAAATAGCATTGATCTTACTGTAAGTGAATCAGCTAGTTCTTCTCTCAATAAGAATAATGGGTCTACTCATACCGCTGCAGCTTGTACAGTTTCTGCGTTATCATATAAAGAAAACGTCGGAATATTTATAGCTGAACGTGCTTCTCATCAGTGTATACAAACAACTGTAAACAACAAACATACTAACAGATATGTTCTGCGTTCAAATTGTTTACAAAATGCTTTCATTTGTTTTATATTTATCATACTTATATTCTACTGACTACTCTTCATCAGGCAAATCAGCTGATTTATTAGATCAATTAGTAGTTGACAAATTTGATACAGTTCTTAAATAACTCTTTATCCAATAAGGGTGAAGATTACTAATTGATGCACTTCAGTGCTCACCCTCTATTTCTTCAAGTTTTTTCGTCTGATTAAGAATAATTTCATATTGTTGTTGATATGTTTTTCCACGTAATTCATCTAAGAGTCAATAATAGTATTCTTCATTGTCTCATTGCACAAATAAGTAATCTCTAAACGAACCAAGAAATTTTTTCACAATCAATGCAGAAATTTCTCATCTTGATGGATATGTACCATTTCATCACAAAGTACTATACATTGTTTCTTGCGAAAGCATATATCATCATTCAAGAGCACGTAATACTTCTATAATTTCTTTTGAGGTAATTGACTTACTAGGTTTAAACATAGTTGTTGTAAATGCTCCCTTAAAGAATGGATCAAGGATTCATAATTCATGCGCCGTCATAATATACTGTGTTGACCAACGATCCGCTTTTACATCAATATATGGTATTTCTCAATCATATTCCATTCACTCAGGTTTCACTTCCAATCAACTATCCATAAGCATTACTTTTATAAGTATTTTTATGAATTCTTCTCTGCTCATTCTTCTTTCTGGTTCAAAACGATTGAGTTGAGTTCCTTCTCACTTCACAATACAGAAATGTTTCAAAGCTTGTATTGAAGAGCTTTCACGATGAGATTTAGTATCTAAGAATCATACTGATTCATAGTCTTCATCACTATATTTACAAAATGATTGTTTTTCTTGTAAAGATTGTTGTATTGCAGAATAATAATCAACTGCTTGTGATTCACAGGTATCTTCTAGCACTAAGTTCTTCATATTATATCTATCAGAAATATACCATCAAGGAACTTCTGCATCAGCATCACAATATGGTTCGGTTTCTACTGGATCATGACAAATAGTAATTATTCAATCATATGTTTCTTGCACTACCGTTGCTACCAATCAAGCACAACAAAGTCATGTTAATTCTTCTCATTCAATATATGTATTTCAATGAGACGTACAGTCATTTCTTGTACAACGTCATGGATATGATGTAGAACATAACCATCAATACTCAACAGTACATGTAGTTGAACATCAATCTCAATCAATTGCATTTTGATCATCACATTCTTCGGTTCATTCATGATATCAATTTCAACAAACAGGATTTTCATCTGATCATCCACCAGTACTAGATCAACTTGAAGTACTTGTTGATGTTGAACTATCTGAGCCACTATCACTATCCGATCAAGAAGATCAACTTGTTGTACTTGTCGATGAAGAGCTACTTGATTCAGTTGTAGAAGTAATGATATTTATTCTTTCATCAACTGCTCTTACAAATTCTGGATCACTATTTGTTGTAGTACATGTTACTCATGATGATTCAAAATCATCTTCATCTCATTCAAGTCAGAAGCAATACATTGCTACTTCCATAGTATAATTATCTACTTCAAGATCTGAGTTTGCCCATACGTTATATTCTATTTCTCATTCATAAATACGACTATCATCAGTAGTCTCATACGATGATCCATCTATTTCTACTTCAAAAGTTATTGTACCATCATCGTCATCATAATCGACATCTGTAAGATCTCAATCTCAATCAAGGTCTTCAGTTCATGAAATATATTCGAATCATTCTTCTAGTTCATGCACAAATATAAGCGATGCTTTTGGATAATTCTGCTCATAGGTTTCATATTCATATGAAATTATCCATTCCATACGTTCTCATCAGTCAATTGAGTTATCATCAACATCAACTGATATAGAAATATCAGGATATTTTTGTTCATCATCATCTGATCAGCCTGTTCCTCATGTTGAAGTACTTCAACTAGTTGATGAAGTTCACGTTGTCGTAGATCAACTAGATGTTCATGTTGTTGATCATGTACTAGAGGTTGATCAAGAAGAAGATCAATCTTGTGTACATATTTCACTTGATTCTATACAAGTAAGTGATCCACAAGGTGCTGTTGATGATTGGCATGATCAATCAACACATATCTCTTGTCAATTACAAAACAGTCAATCACTACAATCACTACTTGAATTACAATCTCATCATCACGTAGAACAAATACGTGTCCTTTCATTACAAAACGTTCAACTAGGACAAACTGCGCTTCATTCAACACAAATATTATCTACACAAACTTCTTCTCAATTACAGAACAATCAATCATTACAATCATTACTTGAATCACAACTATCTCATATTGCATCGTCTCAAATACATTGATCTAAGTCATCATCACATTTTAGTGTTCAATCACATGGATCAGTTCAACGCTGACAGAATCATGAAACGCACGTTTCAGCTCCACTACAGAATAGTCAGTCATTACAATCATTACTTGAATCACAAGTAATTCATGTATCTGTTCTATCGCTACACAATCAAGATCAAACAACTCATCATGTACAATCTGCTGCACAAGGCTCATCAGGAGAACAATATCAATCTCAACATACAGGAGCTGTTGATCATCATGTCGATGTTCACGTTGTAGTACTTCATGTGGTTGAAGTACCTGAGGTTGTACTAGTTGTTCATGAGCTTCATGTACAATTTACTCAATTTTCTGATACGGCAGCACAGACGTTAATACGTCATGCTCACAGTTGTCATGCATTATAATAAGAATCACCAGTCATTGGATCAGCAGTATCTTTTATTGTTTGAAATGGATCTGTATCTCAAAGTGAAAGTAACAATCACACGAGACCAGAAACTATTGGTGCTGACATAGATGTTCACCCATTGTAAGCATACGCATTGTTTGGTATTGTAGAATATATTGGTTCTCATGGAGCAGCAAT
>CALLUT010000032.1 GCA_938010495.1 Candidatus Absconditabacterales bacterium | reverse complement strand
ATGTAGAACCCACACCAGAACCATCAATAGCAGAACAAGCAACAAAACCAATAGAAACCCTACCTGCACCAGCACCAATTCCAACTCAACCGACAATACAAGAACCCCAATGAAATAATCTCATGCCTACAGCTCCAGTAGAACAAGAGGAGGCTCCTAAAAGTAATACACCTACTGTACAACCTGCTGAAAAAGAAAAGACAATCTCCCCTACTCCCCCTCCAACTAAGCAACCAACTCAACAAGCAAAAAAAGCACATGTACCAGCTACAGTAGCAGAAAAAAAAGAAGCAATACCAGTTATAAAAAATGAGAAAAATGAAATTGTTCCAAATACCGTACCTGAAAAAGAAACAATGGTGAAGGAAGAAACTCTACCAAAGCCAAGTCCGACACCTGTAGCTGAAGCACCAGTCATAGAAGAGTATGCATGAGTACTAGAAGAAACTAATATACATGAAGAACCTGATACACCAAAACAAAATGGTAGTACATGAGAAAAAAAATTAGAAGAAGAAAACGAAGTCATTCCTGTATGAGACACAACTGGAACTCCTCCTGATAAAAACGATCACAATATAGCAATACTACCTGTAGCAGAAGCGATCGTACCTAAAAATAATTTTCCAGCACCACAACCAAAAATCATAAGCAGATCAGCGCCGATCTACAACGCTCTAGTTGAAGCTGAAGTAGATTCTGTACTGTTTGAAGCAGAAAATACCTGAGAAAAAACGTTACAACAAGAACATGGTTCATATCAGCCATACGATATGATGTCAAACGCACAGGACTTTTCAAAAACGTATCTACGGGAAATACTTGCGGTATCGTTTCTTTTGTTCTTTCTGATGTGAATTTTGTTTGTATAGAGAAAAATTAGATTAGTTATACAACTAACATACGTCTTGTATACTTCCGTTTTCTCGTATCTCAGATTTCATTTTTACACTCTAATTTCTCTCCTTGAAAATAAAGTCATTATAGTAATATTTATGAAAATCAATTACCCCTTCATTGGAATTTTTTCTTTTTTAGATGAATCATTTCAACTCTATGGATTACAAAAAACGCGCACTTGAAAAACATAAATACTACAAAGGGAAAGTTGCTATCAGCTCTAAAGTACCGCTCGAGAACAAAGATGATCTTTCTACATATTACAGTCCTTGAGTTGCACAACCATGTCTAGAAATTGCTAGCAATCCAGAGCTTGCCTATGACTATACATGGAAAAGTAATAGCGTGGCCGTCGTCAGTGACTGAAGTGCTGTGCTAGGTCTTGGGAATATCTGATGACTTGCAAGTCTTCCTGTTATGGAAGGAAAATGAATCCTTATGAAAGCGTTCGCTGATCTGGATGCTATACCAATTGTCCTAGACACACAAGATCAAGATGAGATCATCAATATAGTAAAAAACATAGCTCCGACGTTCTGAGCAATCAATCTTGAAGACATCAAAGCGCCCAACTGCTTCTATATAGAAGAACACCTAAAAGAGATTACAAACATCCCAGTATTTCATGACGACCAACATGGAACAGCAGTTGTCGTACTAGCAGCTCTAGTAAATGCACTCAAAGTCATCAATAAAAAAGCTGAAAACCTCAAGGTAGTTATTGCTGGTGCATGAGCTGCATGAACTGCGACTGCAAACCTTCTTCATATGCACGGAGTACAGAATATTATTTGTTTAGATTCAAAGTGAACACTCACTACCTGAAGAGATCGTATGAATCCATACAAAGAAAAACTTGCAACATACAACATCAATCAAGAATCATGATCTCTGAGTGAAGTAATCGTGTGAGCAGATCTATTTATTTGAGTGAGTAAACCAGATATTCTCACCAGAGAAGATGTAAGCAATATGAACGGTGATGCTATGGTTTTTGCATTGAGTAATCCTGATCCTGAAATTACGTTAGAAGAAGCGAAAGCATGATGAGCAGCTATTTATGCAGCATGAAGAAGTGATGTCCCTGTGCAGATTAACAATCTTATCGCATTCCCAGGAATACTAAGAGGAGCTATAGACGCTAGACTTTCAAATATAGACGACAAACACAAGTTAGCAGCAGCATATGCACTAGCAGATGCAGTAAAAAATCCTCATCACGAACTTCTTCTTCCTGATTCACTCGACAGGAATATTGCATGAGTAGTTGCAGAAGCAGTAAAAAATGCGTAACTACATATAAAAACTTACTTATCTCATATATACATGAACAAACAAAACATACTTCAAGACATCCAACAAGGAAAACCAATCATACTCCTAGATCATCGCGAACACGAAGGTGATTTTTTTGTAGCAGCAGAACATATCACTCCAAAAGCGGTCAATCTCATGCTGAGACGATGAAGATGAGTCTTATGTGTAAGTATGCTCTCCGAAAGATTTGAAGAACTTTGATTATCATGAGCACCAAATATGGACGATCGCGAGGCAACGCATTTTGGTCAGTCACTTGATCTGTCACATAGTATCACTACAGGAATATCAGTCTCAGATAGAGCAAAAACTATTGCTGCT
>CALLUT010000031.1 GCA_938010495.1 Candidatus Absconditabacterales bacterium | reverse complement strand
GATAGTAGATGTAAATGGTGCTGACAATACAGCAAATGATCCGGCTCCTTCAGATGATGAACAATGTGATGCTTGAAGGTTCTGTTCAGAATGATCCGAATGATCAAGTTGACAAGATCTTTCATGAATTAACTGTAGTCTTGATCCATCAATTTGTGGAACTGGTAGTTGTGAAACATCAAATCAAGATTATTGTAGTCAATACTGTCTTCTTCCTTTCTGTTGAGATGATTATGTAAGTAATAATTCCATTACTATTTCGTTCTTCGAATGCGTATGAACAAACTCATGTTGAGATGGATATGTAGATCCAGACTGAGTTGATAACGAATTATGAACCCCAGATGATGAACAATGTGATGATAGTAATACTGACTCATGAGATTGATGTTCTGCAACGTGTAAATTTGAAACAAACGCATGAAATTGATGAATAAATTATTGTTCAAACTGAGTTCTTGATACAGCACAGTGAGAAACATGAATTGACTGTTGATGACCTTGTCAAACATGTCCTACTTGTAACGATTATGTACAAAATGGAGATGAAACATGAGTAGATTGTTGATGAAGTTGTCCAAACGCTTGTTAAAAATTTATTATTATTGCATTATTATTGCATAAAAAAAGATGAGCTAGTATATTAGCTCATCTTTTTTGTTTATGGAAAAAAAACAAGTATATTGTGCCTTATTTTTTGACAGATGCTAGTTTTTATAATATAATTGAAGTAATATCACTATTCTCTTTATGTTTATAAATAGTAATGTACATGACGGTGACTTTTTTGAATGATATGCGTAGAAAGTTTTTCAAATGAGTGCTAACTCTTTGAATTCTAGCATGAGTATTTTCTTCTTTTGCACAAGGACAATTTTCATGACATATAATTTACGATGATAACAACATAGATGTTACTGTCGGTTCAAGTGATCGTATAGTGACAAGAGGTGGTTTTCAGTATTTATATGAAACTACTTCATGAAACCATGTTTTATGAAGAATTGTATGAGTATGACCAACAAATATAGATCCACTTAATTCAAGTTTTATTGTTGAAACTTGGCAAATTAATGATGCTTGAACTGTTATTGCAGGTACTTTAGAGAGAACTCAAAGCTCAACTTTTTCTCTTTGATGATACCCTTATTCTGCTTTTTTACGATGATTAGATTATTTTTTTCAAAAAGATAATGGTGATCATATTATATGAGTTACAAAACAATCGTATAGTCTTCAATGTCAACAACCAAATTGCCCTCCAGTGAATTATGCAACAACATACTTAATAGCATTTGATGAAGCATGATGAACTACATGAATAATAACGAATTTTTCAGCATGAGCATGAGTATGAGTTACTATGTATGCAATGAGATATTTTTATGAAGCTGATAATTGACGTCATTGGTTAGGAAATCAACAACCACTATTTTATTGAGATCCTTGAGAAGATTCTTGAGCTGCGCTACTTGTTGAATTAAATAATAATTGAGGTTATTCTGGTTCAGATTATCTAGATGATGAAATATGAGCATATTCATGATCAGAATTATCTACAGAGTGATTTACCTATGCTATGAGAAAACAAAACTGAAACAGAATATTTATAACTGATAAACCTGGTCTCAATTATCAAGATGATAGTTTAATTATTTTTGAAACAGAAGATGGTGATGAGGATATCGTTTCCTATGTAGAACATACATGACTATTATCTTCAAGTTGATCAATGGGTGTAGTGAACTTTCAGTTTTTATTTAAAGACTCAACAACATGATATAGTTGGTTTGGGTATAATTGATGATCTTGATGAAAGAAATTTGCTCTTGATGTAAATTGAGAACTTGTTCCTTGATCATTTTGAGTATTTATAACTGGTTATGATTTTTGATATCTTTTTGAAGATACTTCATGACAGCATTGGATATATCAGAGATGATCTGTCGTGAATAATGTTGATGTGGAACTCTTCGCTATTGATTCTTCATTTAACATTATATCATGAACAGAACAAACTATTTCTCCTTCAAATTTTTCAGGAATACCAGCTAATGAGAATATTATGGACATACGTTTAATGTATGTTGATGCTGCGTGAAAAGCTATTTTATGAGCAGATGTAGTTTGATGAGCTACTCCAAATGGTATTTATTGATGATTGGAAGAATGAAGATCTATTATCTGGAATTCCTGAATAGTTGTTAATACCTGTTGAGATTGAGTATTTCAAAGTAGTACCGAAGAATGTGATGATTGATGAAACGGTAATGGTGATGGATGTAGTGATCAATGTTTATGTGAAACATGATATTCACCTGATTGATCTTGAAATTGTGTGGCATGAGTTGTTTGTTGATCAGCTTCCTGAGAATACTACACTCAAGAGTCAACTAATCCATTAATTTTTAATACATCCCGAGAATATTGTAGTGATTGAAGTGCTCCATCAAATTTTACATCGACAAATGGTATTTATAATCGAGATTGTTTGGATGAAACATCATGCCAGGTTGATAATTTGTTTTGTTGAAACGGCGTTGTTGATTCTCCTCATGAAGAGTGTGATGGTTCACCGTATTGTACCCTTTGTGAATGTGCTCCTTGATTTTATAGTAATAATTGAGTTTGTACCGAGTATGCACAATGTAGTGAAACAACATGTACACAAAATAGTGATTGTGCAGAAAGTGAATCATGTGACTTAGTAACGAATACC
>CALLUT010000030.1 GCA_938010495.1 Candidatus Absconditabacterales bacterium | reverse complement strand
TCGGCTTAAAGTTAGTCTTTTATTCCTCTATGAAATGCGATACTTTATTGCTCAACAATTCATGCACCAGAACTTGTTTCAGAAAATCATTGCTAAAGATAAAGTTTGAATCACCGTCAGTTCCAATATTTCGGCCACAATAATTTCTACTTTCATATTCCATGCCAACATCATTGAGATTGAAAACAACGAGTTTCCATGATGCATAACTATGCACCGTATCACGGAAACGGTTTTTTAAATTTCAAAGATTCGATAATTCCTTAAGTTTATTATAACTTAAATTTAAGGTTTCAAGAGAAGGAAGATTAGGAAAAGATTGAATAGCTGCAATTTCATTTTTTTGTAATAATAATTCTCTTAGTGCTGGTAATTCTCATAAGTTTCAAATTGTTTCAATATTATTGTAAGCCAAATTTAATCTTTCCAATCATGTAAGGCAACTCAAGTCTTGAGCTGCATACTTAATATCATTATTAGCAAGACTAATGTTTTTTAGTTTAGATTGATCAGCTGGGTTTAATAATGTACAAAAATCAGGAATTGCAACTAATCATATATCAGAAAGCATAATTTCTTGATTATCTTGATCATATTCATCATATAAAAGTTCCTTGGTTAAAACAAACCCTTGTTGTTTTTCTTGATCTTTTTGTACAAGAGTATTCACCCATCAATCTACTGTGGTTTTAACTCATGTAGTTGTACATCAAGTAAGTAATATAATACAAAAAAAGGCTAGTACCATTCATAAAAATTTCTTCATTAAATTACACTAATAGTAAATAGTTGATATATAGTAACTAATTTTCAGGTAATAACAATTCTTTAGAAAAAAAAAGCCCCGACCTAAGTCGGGAGCTTTTAGTAGTATAATTGATTACTAATCAACTAATTGATGACTATGAGTTATCAACAGCAATTTGTACTCAATCTTTTTGATCAACTCCTAATCTAAGTTCTGTAAATGAACCTAGTGCAGGATCGTCTGAAGAGTATGTAAATGCACCAGCATCTAGATCTCTAAGACCAATATTGAAACTACTATTAGTACCGAATGCGATATCACCTCTAATTAGGTAGTATGCAACTTCACCTGGTTCTAGTTCTACATCAGATGTAGTACCAGTTGACAGATCAAATGTTACATCATTACCAGAAGCAACACCAGTAAATTCAGTACCTCCAGAAATATCAACTCTTCTTATAGTGAAGTTAGATACGTCAGGAGTACCAGCAGTATTAAATACGTTAATTTCATTTAGTAGAAGATTTAATTCACTACCATTAACTGTATCTGTATTATCCCATGTATCAGCAGTAACCTTAAGGATACCTACATTTTGAATATTACCATCTGATGTATCAGTAGGAATAATGAAGCTACTTCCGTAACTTGAAACCATTTCTACATCTGATATAGCAACAGGAATAACACTAAATGGAAGTGATTGTCCTGTTTCTCAAACGATAGGTGTTATACCATCAGCGTCGAAGTATTCAACAAGAACATCGTCACCACTATCAACACCATCAACTTCTGTTGGATCAATACTTAGAGAGAATGTTACATTGTTAACAATATCACCATTAGAGTTATTACCAATAGAATCAGTTACAACTTTGATATAAATATTCGTAGAACCTTCATCAACAATAAGGTTAATATTGTTCATATCAATTTCTAATGGAGAAGAAGAAGTAGATAGATTAACAATTTCTCTAAATAGTTCAGTAGTTTTGTCATCATCATATACAATAACTTCAGTAACAGCATCTACAAATTCACCACCTGTAAATGTTGCGTTTAGAATCATATCTTCAATATCAACACCTTCGTTAGTAGCTACTAATTCAAATGAAGCAACAAATTCAGAAGCAGCTTCAGTAGAACCAGCTAAGATAAATTTAGATTCATCAACTTCATTATCAGCAGTATCAACTGAGATAGAAAGTTCACCAGCACCAGTAACAATAATATCTCTGTTTGAGATAATATTACCATCAGGATTGTCAGTAGGATCAATATCAGCTAAAACATCACCATATTCTACTAATGCTTTATTATCATCATCATCAATATCAGCATCAGTAAGTTCAACAGTGAAGTTAGAAGGAGTTGGATTCGCAGCTTCATCACTATCAGTTACATCAACAGTAAGTAGGAATAATTGAGTACTACTTACAGGAACAATAATGTCTCCAAAGTCATCAAATGTAATTTCTCCATTTGAATCAATATCAAATCCACCTTGTTCTTCAAGAAGTTCCCAACCAGAAGCTGTTTTCTTCCAAAGTCTAAGAGCAGTAATAAGATCTTGACCGAATGAAAGACCTGCAGATGAAGTACCTTCAAATATAAATCCTTCAACAGAAGCGCTAGATACATCATCAGTTTCTACTTCAAACATTACAGCATCAACATTAATAGATCCTTTTACAACATCAACGTCAGTAAGAGAAATACCATTAACTTCAATATCAGTATCAACGAAAGTAAGTGTATCAAATGTTATACTTGTAGGTACAAGATCATTTACAACTTCATCGTCAATGTTTTCAATAATTTCTAGACCATCACATGAACTTCATGAAGAATTACAAGTAATATCTAAAGTAGTTCTAAAGTCTACTCCAAGAGATGAGGCAGGGAAATTATTAATAGTGTCAGCTTCAAGAATTACTGTAATATCACCACCTTCTGGCAAGAATGCGCTTAGGTCAGTGTCTCCAGCAGTAAATGAACCACCATTATCATCAATATCTAGATCATAAGTTCTTCTTACTCAATCAATTACAAGAATTAATTCAATATCATCGAAGTGATCAGCTAAAGGTTCAACTAGAGATCCAGCTACAACTTCTTCAACTGTGAATTCAATATCTTCTAAAGAAAGATCTTGACCAGCATTAACATTAATATCGAATGCAGCAAGAACAACATCATCTCTATCATCTCTAAGTTCATCAACATCTAGATTTACTTCAAGAAGAGTAATTTCACCAGCATTAATTTCGAAAAGTTCATAAGGATAATCTACAGTTACGGCAAGACCGAAACCAAATCTATCATCATAACCTCTAACGTAAATTGTGTCATCGTCTTCAATACCGAATGCGATTTCATCTCCAGCTCCGTCTACAACATCAGCAAGTACCTTAAAGTCTTCTGTTTCGTTTTCACCAATCATAAATGGTTCATCGAAAGTAAAAGTCAAGTATTTACCATTAGTAGATGTAGTACTAGCAACTATATCACCACCAGTTTCAAGAACGAAGTTCATTAGATTTTCATCTGCATTCTTTTCGTCGTCTTCTAGAGTAATAGTAGTAATGAATACGTTTTCATCTGAATCATTTTCGATTTCAAATTTAGCAACTTCAGCACCATCATCACCTAGTTCTACATCAGAAACAGTTCCGTCAGCAGTAACAGTAACAGCTGCACCATTTACACCAGCAACTTCGAATTCATTACCTTTAATAGGCAAGTTAGAAGTATTTTCAGATCCATTTGTTTCAAATGAGATAAGTCCAACTTGGAATTCTTCGTTAGAAATAGTGTTTGTAGAACCGTTAATACCTTCAGCATCACCAATAGTAGCGATAATATCAATAGTAACAGTATCACCATCCATAATTTCTACAGCAGGGTTTAGACTTAAGTTAGCTGTTTGATCAGATGAGTTAAATGATCTAGATTTAGATACAATTTCTCAATCAACAGCAAGTGAGATTTCAGTAATAACATCATCACTTCAAAGACCAAATCTTTCTAGTTCTACAGTTGAAAGAATAACATCACCGTTATCTGCAGTAAAGTCTATAGAAGTTACAGCTAAAGATGTTAATCAAGGAATTGTATCACCATTTGGTGTAGTAGGACTTAATGAAGCCATTACTCAACCATTAGAAGATGTAGTAGTTGTAGTTGTGTCTGTTGTAGTTGTGTCTGTTGTATCAGTAGTATCTGTTGTATCAGTAGTATCGTCATCACCGAACAAGTCAGTAAGAAGATCTGTGATATCTACAGAACCACCACAAGCAGCGTCTTCTACTCTAGATCTATAAAGCATAAGAAGAGCTTCATATCTAGTAAGAGTTTTTTCTAGAGCGTAAACATCAGTTTCCTTAGTTACACCTAAAGCTCTCATAGCATTAAAGTGATTAGCATACCAAGGAGTAGCAGACTCAGAAGGAGCAGCTTCACCAGCAGCAGCACTAATAGCTCTACTTAGAATAGTAGCTAGAGCCCATTTTTGAGCGTTAGCTGTGTACATAAACTTACCGTTTGAACCTTTAACAAGTCCTAGTTGACAAGCTAGAGTAACGTATTCTGTAAGAGAATAGTCACCTGTACTTTCATCACTAAATGAACAAGAAGCAGTAGTGTCAGCTTCAAGACATAAGTTAGAAACAGCATAAGATGCTGTAAATTTAGAGAGTTGTTCTCTAGTAATTAGCCCGTATGGGTTAAATGCAGCTTCCGAATTGTACTTAGTAAGTCCAGAATCGTAAGCCCATGATAGCGCAGCAGTAAATTCTGCATCACCTAGTTGACCGTTAGCGTTGTTAGGTGTAAGGGCCAAACCCGTTACAACTACAGCGAAGGCAGCCAAACCAACAAATAGTTTTTTAATACTCATGTGAGTCATTAAATAAATAATAAAAAATCGCAAAATAAATATCGCAAGGAATTTCTCCTTATGAGGACATATGTACTCAAATCTAGCATCAATGCAAGATAATCGTAAACATAGCGCTCGCAAGAATTGTTCTATGCAATCGTCGAATAGTTGATAATAACTACACCGACTCTACGCATAACTACGATTAATTAAATTATGTGTGACTAAGAATCATTTGCCATTTTGTGAAATTATGATGTTATTTTATATTGGAACAATTTTATATCAAAGTTATGCAAGAGTGTATGGATTTGAACCATAACTTTCAGCTTCGGAGGCTGATGTGCTACCATTAACACCACACCCTTTTGATTGGTATTCATGAATCCTATAGATTTATTTATTTCTTACTAGTGTTTTTGTTTCATAAACATATATAGACATCAATATACAAGTAATAGTCACAGCATGACGGATAGAGTCATATAAAATCATTCAATAATTATATAGACTCAATATACGTGTCAATATTCTGATACCTTATAAATAAAGGATAATGCCTTGTTGACACCTAAAGTAAGCAAGGAAATATTGACGAGTAAAGACATAACTCACATTATTAATAATGGTGGCAATAATGGTCACAATATGATTGTTGATATTGATCCTAAAATATTAAATTTTCACATAAATAATATAAGTACTGGCATAACTCATAATCATGCAAAAAATGATGGAGTAATATAATAATCTACTATCTGAAATCCTGTTTTAAAATATTTTGATCAGATATATATACCCAACAAGGCTCAGATACTCAATAATAATCATACGTCATACATCAAAAAGTAAGGATTATATATAAGCAGAATCGTTAGTGTATATAATAGGAGTCTTTTAAAAGATAATCTTGTTCATAAAAATATGATAAGTATGTTCACTAAGGCAAATATAACAGCTCTTATAATTGAACTATCAAAACCACAAAGAAGTAAGTAAAAAATTATTAATACTCAAATACATAGTCTTCTAAGTTTTACTGGGACAAAAAAGAATACAATATTTGCAAATAGAATTACCATCATAATATTTCATCAACTCACTGCAATTATATGTACCAATCAACTATCTATAAAATTTTGATATTGATCCTTACTTATGTGCTTTCTTCATCAGATAATCATTCACTGCAATAATCATGCTTCTTTTGTTGTTCAATAGCGATTTGTTATAGATGTTTCAAATATTCAACGAACTGTTCTTTTGTTGCTTCATCTAACAATTATCTTACTTGCTTGCAAATCTCATCAATACCCTTTGATAAATAATCGTTTATTATAATCAAATTTACCTAAGACAAGAGAGTGTATGTCAAAATTTTTCCAAGAGAACATAATACTTTTGGGTGGTTCATTTTTTTTAACATATCAACTTACTGTTGTGTTGTTTTCCAAGTGTTTGCTACTTCTCAATAAATAGGATTTATCTTCAATAGATATTTCATATTTATCGGTTCAAACTGTTTTTTGTATCGTAGCAACAAAAAACGATCATTCTCATAAAATACTTACAGGCTTGTTCTCCAAATTAAAACATACTACAGATAAAATTCATAGTAGTGATCACAACAAAAAGTAGTGTCGCTTTCTAAATATTAAAAAAAACAGAATAACAAAAGTTAGACACAAAGTGTAATTTCAAAAAAATGTAAGCAAAAAGATGCTTCATAAGAAGCCATAAAGATATTGATTCATAGAATTTATTTATTTAGAAGTACTTTTGTGATTTTTTCCTGGTATATTAGTGGCTCGTAATCAACTCAATAATGATCTGCTAACAGTAGTATATGCAGTCTTGCTGCAATACACTTCTCAGTTCATACAAATATATTTACAATATCATAAAGAGATCCTTTTGTTCGATCATAAAATTGAATTGATGGGATTTCTCTT
>CALLUT010000029.1 GCA_938010495.1 Candidatus Absconditabacterales bacterium | reverse complement strand
TCTTTTTTAAACCAGGTATGACAAGAGCTGAAGCTTATAAAGAAACACTATCAAATCATCGTGTGAGAAGCAAACAACAACTTGCAAAAGGCCACGATAAATTGTATCGGAATTTTCTTGATAATGTTACTTATTACGATGAGGTAAAAAATAATATAGAAAAATTAGGGCATTTTTAAAAAATACGTACATTAAAATAATACACACATGGGAAAATATATTTGTGAGTGTGGGAACTCTGCTTGCATAGAAGGAGCTTGTGTTACCGCTTTACAAAGGGCGTTAGACGAAACGCCTGATGAAGAAATTTTGGAAATATGGGACACAATTAAGGGCCCAGATATACCAAAAAATCAATGGATTAGTATACAGTCACACTTGCCAGGGTGGTTGTTAAATGATTTGACAAAGGGTTATACAGAATACAAAGTTAAAAATGAATTGGGACAAATTGGAATAAGTAAAGTGACTGACCACAATGTTTGGAAACATCACGCTGTTGATTGTGGTATCACTCATTGGTGGAATGGAGATTTTGAAGCAGTTTGATTTTCAAGCTGTTTTTTTTTATAGAAAAATGTGACATACTTGCAAAAAGTTTCATACAAAAATCCAAAGTATCTTCTTGGTATAGAGGAAATTCTAAATCGTTAGTTCTGTACTTGAGTTTGAGACTAGCCATGAAATATTCCTTCTAAAGCAATGCATATAAATGCGTCTATACTAATTGAGTGAGGTAAAATAAGATTAGTTACTATTCCTAACCACTTTGAATCAAAAGTCCGAAGTATTATTTTATTTTTGACAAAAAAAGATTCACAAATATACTATAATATGTCCAAAAAAGATCTTTATCAAAAGATAAAAGAAATAGATTCCTCTCATATCAATGAAGAGTATGTTTTTCCATGTATTACAAAAGATCAGCACGTGTATCTCCATCCTTCAATACAAGACAACATCGAACTAGAAGCGCTCATTAAGAAGAATCTTGTCACTATCGTTACTAAACCATGAGTTGCGTCAGTAACAAAAGTTGCTAAGCAACAGCAACTTCAAGTTTTACATTCGTTGCGTGAAAACGGCAGAGTTTTGGAGGCTAATGATACAATTCAACTTGATGGTGTTACATATAAAATGATGATAAAATGAGTGTGAGCAACCAACTACTATAGAACTACCTGAGCAAAAAATCCTTGGATGCGAAGGCATGAGCATACTCATGATGATCGAGAAGTTTGACTTTTGGAACAATTTCCTTTTTTGGATTGAGGAGGAATATTGCCACTTACCTCTGCAATCATTGAAAAAGAAAAGGTACAAGAGATGATTGATTTATGAATTGATACAGAAGAGGTCTTGGCGATTTATGAAATAGATCAAATTTATGGGCCCGATGGGAAATATCATGATATCAAAACTCTTCAAGACGATGGTGTCATTTTTCCTGACTGACAACCATGTCTTCTCATTAGGGCTCAAAAATCAAACATTAGATTAATGGACATTATTCTTCTTGAAAAAACTCAGAAAAAATATCTTATAGAACCGATGATGCACGAGATCTTAAAGGAAGCAAAAGAGTATCTTGGAGTAGAAAATTTGCAAGAATATCTTGAGGTGTTGATAAAAAAACTCATTAAACAAAGGTTGTCTTTACATGAATATGGTACAAGAAATGGAGAAAGACGACAAGACATCATAAGAAATATTACTGTGCTATGAGAAGAAGTAGATCTAGTAACGATGAAGCATAATAAGAGTGATTGGTATAAAAAGAATCCATACGACTTTGTGGGAAGATTTGAAAGAATTATGAATGAAATAATGCCTGGATTACACTATTTTATAGAAATACTGCAGAATCAATTTTGAGATAGTTTAGATCTCACAAAATTGGCCTATCTAATTGTAGAACAAATTGAGATTTTTATTCAGAATAATATGTCTTATTTTACAGAAACATATAAACAGTGATGATATTACAAACGGTATTATGTGACTGATCCATCTCAATGAATTTCTAAATTTCAAAATCATCTTATAAAAAAGATATTTTCTTTTAATGTTGATTATGTTGTAATGCAAGATTTAGGCAAAGAAATAAGAAAAGTTCTCATTGAGAAAAAAATATATCAAGAAAGGGGTTAGTATTTATTTACTAAATTTATTTTTCCACTCATCGTTAACAAATTTGGTTCTAGAAAATCAGTAGCCACGTCGAGTAAGGAGGTAATCTTTATTGTCTTTTGAGGGTGGTTGTGCTTTATCAGAAGAGAGTTGATCAAACGGTATATTTTTGCCTTCACTATACATTTGAGCTTGTTCATCGGTGAGATCAAAAACGTTTTTTGTAGCAAGATGACCGAGAAGATTTCAAAGATAATGCGTTGGTCTAAACATAAATAGTCTATCTTTTTTGAGGATAGGGATTCATACTTTTTCACAATGAAGATGTTGTTGAATGTCTGAGAATGTAGGGGAGGTGAGATATACTTTTTCTTTGCTTGCTGCAAGAAGATGAATTTCTGGATTAAGCTCAAAGCCAAAACGTTTTTTGATTCGTTCTCAAGCTTCTTTTTGCAGCTTTTTAGATTTATC
>CALLUT010000028.1 GCA_938010495.1 Candidatus Absconditabacterales bacterium | reverse complement strand
GAATCATCACACTGTATTCGTACAACTTTCTCCACTCGTACATGTATCTGTTCCCAGCGCACATTCATCTATATCATTACATGTTACTCAATCTCATGTATATCATGCGTCACATGCACACGTAAACGATCCGTCTGTATCCGTACATGTTGCGTCTGCACTACAATTATCTGTTCCTAAAGCACATTCATCATCGTTTGTACATGTTACTCAATCTCATGTATATCATGCGTCACATGCACAACTAAACGATCCGTCTGTATCTGTACATGTTGCGTCTGCACTACAATTATCTGTTCCTAATGCACATTCGTCTATATCATTACATGTTACTCAGTCTCATGTATATCATGCGTCACATGCACAACTAAACGATCCGTCTGTATCCGTACATGTCGCGTCTGCACTACAATTATCTGTTCCTAGTGTACATTCATCTATGTTCGTACAAACTCATCACACTAACTCGTATCATGATGCACACAAACATGTAGCTTGGATACAAGAAGCTGTTGCATCATCACATGTTTCTGTCCCATTTACTGTAGTGTCTCAACAATATAGTTCTGAAGCAGTACAGTTATCATCACTTCATCCATTTATTCATTCACAATTCCATGTCCATTCATTGGACCCGCTATCATAATTAAATGTAGCCACTGTTCAGTTTCCACATAAATTTGCTGATGTTGATATAAGTTCACTTCCGTCTCAATTAAAATCATATATTGATGTTCAATCTACTGTTCCACATGTTCAGTTTGTTGTCAATTCACAACTGTCATTACATCAATCTGTATCATCACCATTTGCTCCATCATCACATGCTTCTGATCATTCTTGATCTCAATCTCAACAATATGTTGTATCTATAGCTCAACAATATTCTGAAGATCGTGCAGCTCATCAATCATCTCTAGAAGCCCTTATAAAACATTGAAAAGAATATGCTGCATTTGCTGGAATAGTATAATCTACTGGATTATTAACTGTATACCGTGAAAAATTATCTCGTGAAGTTCAATTGTAAGCTCTCATTGCTCGTAGTTCTGTATGATCTCAGTCACAGGTAACACTTACTACATCTCATGATGATAATTCAGTACCAGAAACATCAACTCATCATAAAGTAACTGTTGTAGTTACATCGCATACTAATTCGGTACATCATCACAATCCATCATATGTTTCTCCTGCTGGACAAACCATTTTACATGTATTATTACATGTATCATTAATATTAGTATTTCAATCATCACAATCTTCTCATCAATTTTCTGTAGTATCTCAACAGTATAATTCTGTTGCTCAACAAGTATCTGCCACTCCTCATCCAGTACCATCACATTCCCAATACCAAGTATGCAACGTTGTATCATAACTAAAATTATTTACTGGTCATGTTCCACATAATCAAGCACTCAAACTCGTAAGTTCACTTCAATCACCTCATGCATCATATATTGATGTTCAATCTACTACTCAACATACTCCTGCAACTGCAGGAGAGGTTACAACAAGTGTGTAATCTTCTACTTCTCAGTAGGTAAATCAAGCTACACATGGTCCTGCTAAGGCAGAACTAAATTGCATTCAAACACGAATTCTTTTATTCCCAGGGCTTGTTCAAGCAGGAACGGTAATTGATCATGAAACAACTCAATTTCAATTTCAGATTACGAATGATTCTCACGCATCATCTAGTATATCGTTTTCATTAAAATCTATCCATATCGTCCAGTATTCATCATAAGCAGTTCAAGGAAATCAAGGAGTTAACGAAACTGAAAGAGAATCTCATGCTCATGCAGATACTGTCTGAGCAGTAAAATCTGAATATCAGGTCGCTCAACTAGTATTACTTAGAGCTCCAATAACAACTCACTCTATGTACTCATACGATTGATCGTTTCAGCTTGATGCACAATATGCGGCATATACTGTATCAATATATTGTAATCACGAAAACGACAGATGCGATAGTAACATAAGCATTATCATGATAATTTTGATCGTTTGTAGTTTTGGAAAACGCATGGAAATTTCAGAATATATAAACTATACATAACTTTAATGGCGCACCTCTTATCCACCAAAGTTTCTAATATTAAGTAACACAGAATAGTTGACATTTTCTTTATTTATTACTTGATTAGTTTTTTTTTAGTATTATAATTGAGATATATTTATTCTTTTTACATAAATACATGACATATAACAAAAAAATTATTAAAGGTATTACTTTAATAACTCTACTTTTTCCAATGTGATATCTTTTCCAAGATGTTTCAGCGAATGAAACTTGAAAACAGGAAGTTACTATGTGATTTCAATGTGGTTCAAGCAATGTATTACTCTGATCAATTTACACTACAAACCCTTCAGAGACAAAGGTTTCAGTTAATGTAAGTAATGATGAAAAAAATATTGACCAATTCAATGTTTCATTGTCTGAAGATAATTGATATAACATAATTGTAGAACCAACAAAATATGAAGAATGATTCTATTCAATAGAAGTACAAGCTGCTTTATGAGTAAAAACTGATACATGGACATATAAAACATATATGTGAGATGATTGTGATAGTATCCAAGCAATAAAAGAAAGAATGGTTACATACGCTAATGAAGCATGAGACTATTTTGATAATGAAGTAAAAACACAACCATTACCAAAGAAATTTCTAGCAACATGATTATGAGAATGGATTGATTGACTAATAAACGAAACTTCACAAAAATTTGCATCAAGTTCTGTGTCGGTTTTCCATGATGTACCAGAATGGACCAAAAGTCCAAACTCACCAAACCATTCTACATTTGAAGAACAATACGCAATGGTTCCTGATGAATACAGAGATGCTTATGCTTATGTACAATTTAAATGATTATTGATTCCTATTAACTTACCAGAAAAGTGAGCATCAGAAGAAGAACTATTAAATCAGTTAAATACTTGATGATTAATGGCTCCAGAAACTAGATCATTAGATATGATGTGATCTATTAAAATGATTTACACTCATTCATTATCATATACTCAATCTCCTTTCTCTTGAGTATGATCATACCTTTCAATATTTAGTGATATAGGAGATACTGTTACTGTATTTGTAAAAAACTGATATGTCTCTTATGATAAACGTACGTATTCTATAAAAAATAGACTTCAAATTAGCCCAGAACAAACAGGTATTATAACAGATTTCAAAAAAGAATGAGCTGATTCAATTGCTCTAATTACATGTAAAGATTGAAATGTACTATGATCTTTAAAATGAAGAGAAGTCCTTCTACTAGAAAGAGATTCTGAAGAATTATGAAGTTTTCAAAAATCACTAACATTCATACATAATATCCCATCTCTTACTGAAAAGAAAGAAGCTTTTGATACATATGTTGCTTGAAATGATTTAGATGATGAAGCAGTTGCTCGTCTCGTTAAGAAATTAGAACAACTAGAAGACGATGAAGAAAATCCTCTAGCTATTATTTGAACATACTGAAAATACATGGCATCTTATGATGCTATTTATAATGGATAATAACTAACTTTATAAAGAACCTCAAGTCTTTGGAAGTGTCAATGGTAATTCATTTGATTCTCTTCATGACAAACTTGCAGTATCAAGTAAATCATCTTCCGTTGGTAAATCAGGAGCACTATCGTGTTCTTGATTTTCTTTTATTTCATCTTCATCTTCGTTATCATCTTCTTCTAATCAGATTACTATTTCAATAAATGGTTCTTCTTCTGGTACTGGTATTGGCTCATCTTCTGGTTCTTCAAGTAATTCATCTTCTATAATTTCTTCCTCAACAGTATCAATAACAATTGATGATCATGGTCATTTTCATGGTGTTTTTAGTCATGGCCCATTAGCATCAATAATTAGTCAATCAACTCATGTATCATCTCATATTCATCAATCTGAAAGAGTGAATTCTACCGTAGATACCGTAATTCATCATACTATTGCTGATCAAATAACAACTGGTGTTACATCATTAAGAGCATACCATTCATACGTTGTGATATCTCATGGCACTATTGGCCCAAACTTCATGTATGTATATGGTGAAAGCGTTGGTACTTCATGATAATATAAAGTAATATCAACTGATCATGCACAAGGAATTTCAAATTCATTTAATCAAAGTGGGTAGATTTGATCAGGGTCTAATTGGATTTGATTTGCTTCAATTGTTGCATTAAATGTATTGATAACATTACATGCTCATCATAAAGGAATTTCTAATGTATAATGACTTCTAGATTTTTCAGTCGGGATAGTTGCGACATTTCATTGTAATGAATCTAAAATTCCATCATCATTTCAATCTCATCAATTTGGTCAATTATTTTCAATTGTATCATCAACTTGATCTCAATCATCATCAGCATCTATTGTGTCTGCAATTCAATCTCAATCTGTATCGGTCGAACATGTATTTCAATTTCAGGTATATAATGCATTACATGCACAACTATATGATCATATTGTATTTGTACATGTCGCATTGGCGTCACATGTGTCAATTCCAAGGAGGCATTCATCGATATCTTCGATTATTATAGTTCTAGTGACAGTAAGTGCCACATTACCATTTGCATCTGTATAGTCGTAATTTACAGAGTATATTCATACTGTGTTTACATCTACTACTCAACTTATATTTGCTGAGCCTATTCAATCATAGTTATCTGTCCAATCTGCTCATAATTCTGTGTATAAATCATATTGAGAAAGAGTTACTGATACATTTCCATTTATTGTAATTACTGGCAACGTTGTATCTACTATATTTACTGTTCTTGTTACTGTTGTCGCTACATTTCAATTTGCATCTGTGTAGTCATACTCTACAAAGTACGTTCATACTGTAGTCACGTCTACTACTCAACTTACGTTTGCAGATCAGGTTCAGTCAATTGCATCAACTCGCATTGCCCCATCTTCTACATATGCTGTTCATACTTCTAATACGATTGGTGTTGATCAGTACAATCAAATTATTGGCATTGTCGTATCTTCTACAATAACCGTTCTCGTTTCTGTTGTCGTATTTCAGTTTGTATCTGTGTATGTGTATTCTATGTAATATGTTCATGGAGTCGAAGTATCTACTGTTCCACTTATCGCTGTGGTTCATGACCCATCATAGTTATCACTCCAAATAGCTCACAACTCTGTATACGTTGATCATCATTCCAATGTCATCATGGTTGATCAATTGATAGTAACTACTGGTGCTGTTGTATCTTCGATAATCACTGTTCTTGTTACTGTCACTGCAACATTCCCATTAGCATCTGTGTAGTTATAATCTACATAGTACACTCATACTGTAGTTATATCTACTACTCAACTATAGTTTGCAGATCAGGTTCCATCATAGTTGTCACTCCAGTCAGCTCACAATTCCGTGTACACATCGAATACTTCTAATGTTATTGGTGTAGCTCCATTTAGGGTAATTACTGGAATTGTCGTATCTACTATATTTACTGTTCTTGTTACTGTTGTTGCACCATTCCCATTAGCATCCGTGTAGTCGTAATCAACATAATACACTCATACTGTGTTTACATCTACTACTCAACTTATTACGGCTGATCAGGTTCCATCATAGTTGTCTGCCCAATCCGCTCATAATTCCGTATACACATCGAATACTTCTAATGTTATTGGACTTGCTCCATTTAACGTAATTACTGGAATTGTCGTATCTACTATATTTACTGTTCTTGTTACTGTTGTTGCACCATTCCCATTAGCATCCGTGTAGTCGTAATCAACATAATACACTCATACTGTTTTTACATCTACTGCTCAACTTACGTTTGCAGATCAGGTTCCATCAATTGCATCAACTCGCATTGCCCCATCTTCTACATATGCTGTTCATACTTCTAATACGATTGGTGTTGATCAGTACAATCAAATTATTGGCATTGTCGTATCTTCTACAATAACCGT
>CALLUT010000027.1 GCA_938010495.1 Candidatus Absconditabacterales bacterium | reverse complement strand
TAACTTCTACTACGTGACCATAAATATCTGCTGTTAAGTAGTTTTTCATAAAGATTTTATCTTTTACGAATGTTTGATTAGCTAAAGTAATCAATTCAAAATTAGCATTAACTAATTTCTCTTTTAATTTAATTACATTATCTTTATGTAAGTTAAGAAATAAACCATCTAATGTAATTATACACTGAGAGTTATTATCATCTACATACTCTGATATAGAAGATATAGAACTAAGTTTAATTCTTAGATTATTGTTTATATGTGTGAGCATACTATTCCTTTGTAAAACAAAAAACCAACAAACATATTACTATTTGTTGGTTCATATTAACTATTATTTAAATCCAAAGTAGCTATCTATATGATTAATTTCTTCTTCTGCAAGATCACTAAATCGCACAGATTCTTTAGTATTTTCAAACCAATAACTTGTACCAGTTCTCCTAACTGCTGTTACTTGGTTCAATCTAATAAATAGATTATGTAATCTATCGAAATGTTTTGAATCCCTTAATTTATTAAGATTATCAACATCATAATCTACTAGCAATCTGTCCTCACTATTGGGTATTGTAATAAATAGCCTGTTAGTTCTATCTATACCATAAGAGTTACTTCCTCTTTTAAAACATATTATTGAATCAGAATTAATAGAGATAATATGATTATCTCCGTCATCATATGAATTTGTAAGTTAAATGAATGACATATTTGTTTCCTTTTTAGGTATGTATGTTTCCATTGTATTTAATAATAATTTAAAATGTTCTTTTAACTCATTATCATTCGTTTCATTAATAGCTTTTTTATATAAATTAATATTTCTATTAGTATGTTCTGGAAACGTATCCATTTCTTTTTTCATATCTTCGATAGTAAAAGATAATATATCTTTTTTATCTACTTTAAACATATTATATACCTTAAGTTGTATTTTTATTTCGGCTGATATTTAAACTGAACATGAATATGTGTATCATTACAGATATCCATCATATGTTTTGTTCCTCTGGATGAACCATCCCAAAAAGAAATAAGAATGTTTGACTTATGTGCCATTGTAGAATTTCTTTTGTAACCCGCAGATTTACCATATTTATCCCAATCAGCTAAAAATACTTCTACAGGTAAATTATGTTCACGAAATATATTTTCACATATTTTATCTACTCCTCTAGCACCACCAACAATATATGTACATTTTTCCATGAATATATTGTGTTTGTTGCGTAAAAATATATTAGCTTCATTCAAACATGCTAATATAAAATTATTATCTGTAATTGAACGAGAACCTGTAATTACAATTCTATTTTCTTCTGTAATCATTATGTACTTTCTTTATTATCTATAAATTAAAAAAGAGTAACGTTAGTTACTCTTTAACCTTTTAATTAATCTTCAAAACTAGTATCAAACAGAATATCTGTTTCAGTAATTTCTTCATGTGTTAGTGTTAAATCTTCTAATGCTTCTATTAATGTTTCATTGTTTATTGCAGGCATAAGATTCTCTTATTTTATGATGAGATTATTCGAATAGATTTAAGGTAACATTCAGTAATTTTGTTACTGAATGTGTTTTTTAGTATTAAGGTATTGGTAATGTTATGAACGAGCAAACATTGAGCCAATAACAGAAGAGACTTCTTTGCTTGTCTCTACTTCTACTGCTTCTACATCATCACTTGCATGACGTAATTGTACGTCAAATGTATTGATATATTCGTTAGCATCACCAGCTTGAATAGTACTGAACTCTTGCATGATATTATCTAGTAATAATGCTTTAGCTTTAGTTAGTTCTGATGAGTTAGACTTGACTGAGATTGATGCATCATCAAGTGCAATACCTAATGGTAATGAAACAAATGTTTCTGTAATATCACCATTAGAGTCCTTGATTGGCATCATTTTTCCTACGTTAAGCCATAGCTTAGACTTCTCTCTTTTAGGTGCATTTGATGCTTGAGTTTGGTTAGTGTTACCAGCGAATTTGAACATCGATGATTGCTCTGATTTTGGTTTGTTGTTTACGATACCCATAGTGAACTCCTATATATTTATGAGTGTTAGTAATTGAATGATAGTAAATACTATCTTGTTAAATTAGACAGGTTTTACCCTGTCTTTGAGATTCATCTTTTAGATAAATCCCATTCGATATTTTCTCTTTCTTTAAGAGATTTCTCGAAAGAAGCTTTAGCTTCATTCTTTAGGTTGTTTAAAGTTATTGATCTGTTGTAATCAACTTCTGCAAGTTCTAAATCAATTTCATCTAGTTCTTGAGTAAGCTCTAATTTGAATTGTTTATTGATTTTCTCTTGTGCTTTAGCATGAGTTTTAGTGATATGCATGTTAAGTATATCAACTGATTTGTTTGCTCCTGATACTAGATCACCTACTGTATTTGCAGTATGAGTTGCTGCTGTGAATACTGATTTGACTGCTTTAGCTAATCCTAACATAATGATTTCCTTATAATAATTTTATGTCATTACGAGCGTTAGCGAGAAGATGTGTAACATCTGTGTATTTATAAGGGGTAGGTAAGTATATATGATTATTCTTTAGTACGGGGGGGGATAAGAATAAATAGTTACTGTGTAGTATATGTGTAGCTATAGGCTTAAACACTAATTTTATAAATTTGTCTTAAAAAAAAATAAATTATGGTTTATAACACTATATTTATCCATTTTTACATAAAAAAATTAAGTAATGCTTTGTGTTACTAATTAATAAAAATCACAATTAAAATAAATTTTAGGTTAAACTACCTATATTTATGTAAATATTAATAATAAAAAAACTCTTACCTAAATAAATAAGTAAGAGTTTATACAAGCTTATATTACAAAGAAATCCTTATCCTTGTAAATTTAACCTACAGTGATTCATTTAGTAATTCAATAAATTTATCTAAATGTTTTTCACTATACATTTTATCTTTAATATTATTTTTATATATAATAAGAGTATGTTCCATATTTAATGGATTATGGAATAGTTTATAACTAATAGAATTATCTAATGTAACATTAATTGTTTCATTAGATTCTTTATATTTTTCAAGTGATTGTAGCATATTATTTTTCATAGAATTTACCTTATTTTGTTGGTTCACACTCTGATGATTTAATGTGATTATTTAACTTAGTATTAATTATTTTACCTGTTGGATCATCTTCTTTACCAAATTGGTTTGATATAATAAGTCCTTTTCTATACTCAAAGTCAAGAATACAAGTTTTATCTTCATCTCTGTAGATAGAGAGATTACACACAATACTGACAATCTCATCATCGTTATATTGTTCTAAATGTTTTTTAATTTCTGCTACTGTAGTGAATGATCTTTCAGTTCCTTTTGGTTCACATACTTCTGTAATTGGTATTGATTTATTTTCTGTCATATATTTTGTCCTTTATAAAATTATAGAGATATAAATTAATATATCCCTATAACTAAGTGGTGATTTAACACCTAAGTGGTACTTATTTAGTATCTATTATTTAGTTGGTTCAGTCAATTTATCTCTAACAAATTCTCTTAACCAAGTCTCTGCTAATTCAAAGTTAGCAATTCCTTGTACATATTTTACATTTAGCAACGCATCTACTGTATTAATATGTTCTGAAATAATTTCATTAATATTTTCTCTAGCTGCTTTGAAGATAAGACCTAATTCTTGTGAAGGTGTAAGTTCTTCTTCAAATTCAGGCTCTTGTTCTTCTGTTTTGTGCGCTGGTCCGTAATATTTTACAGCGTCAACATTATAAAGAACATCATTATCTAATAATAGTAAAGGTACATATTCTCCATCTGAAGTGTAATGTTTAATCACATCCATAACTTCAAATGGCTTATTATGAGAGGCATCATTGATTGATACATATGAACCAATAACAGGCTCTATATTATCTGGTTCAGTACAAGAACATGATTGATCGTTGATAACATTTTCAAAAATAGCTTTAATAATTGGATTTAAATTATCTTCATTTTCTTTTTTATTACGTTCAATTGAATCATGTAAAGAAGACATAATGAGAGAAAATTTATTAATAATTTCTGCTTTTTCTTCTTCTGTTTTAGAATTAGAATTTTTTAGTTCTTCTAGTAATTTTACTGCTTCTAGTCTTTCTTCTACTGGTAATTTTGCTAAGTCTTTTGCGTTAAGTGCAATAATTTCAAACATTAATTAGTCCTCTAATTTAATATATTTAGTTGGTTTAAGTGAGTAGTTCCAATCTTCCATATCAAAACGAATACGATATTTTGGTGTATCGTCTTCTTTTTTCTTTGATGGTTCAGAACCACAACAAGAGTCATATTTTTCTTTTTTGTCTTTAAAACCTGTACTAAAAAAGTTATTACCTCTTTCATCTACACCGTAGAATAAGTAAGCTGTGTTTAATTCTAAATCGTCAATAGAATTAAAGTCTTCCATATCTTTTACAGAAATTGACATATCATAGTCCTTTAAGTAATTGTATTATTTCATCTGTTGCACGATCTCGATTACAGACAGCTTTAATAGTATCATTATTTCTCTTTAAGTAAAGATTTCCATCGTTAGCTGTTACTAACATTAATTCATAGCTTTTGTAAAACAGAATTAATTTGTTATTAATGTATGTGTTGTCGTAGACAATACGAGTAATATTTGATTCGTGTATAGAAAGATCATTTTTTATTTCTGGTTCAAATTGTAAGTCTTTATAGAGTGCTATTTTACTTACAAGATTTTTAGATAAAAGTTCTAATGTTGTAATATCTGTAATATTCATGTTACTCTGTTGTTAGTTTATTTTATAAGGGTACAATAATGCTAACTTTGGAACAAGTGCAAGCTTCAATTCCTCCGCAGACTAAAATTAAAGTAGATCAGGAATTTGTAGATAAGTTAAATAGTCTATCCTCTGATGAAGATTTATGTAAAGAGTTTAGAGAAAATTTTATTAGTTATACTAACATATTAAAGCAAGGTAAGTTTAAATTAGACGATTATCTTAATGCTGTTAAATTTGTAACTTTTCTTTTAATGGGATTTAATAATAAGGAATCATATCAAAGAGCATTTCCTGAGAGATATTTTGATATGAAACAAAGAGGTTTAACAGATAAAGAAATTTCTAGTTTTGTTTCTGCTTATAGAAAAAATAAATTAGTTAATAATATTTTCGAACAAACCCTTACACCAACATGGATATTAAATGCTGATTTACATCAAAAAGCATTAAATACTCAAGCTGACTTAATGCTTACAGCTAAGTCTGAAAAAGTTAGATGTGATGCTGCTAATAGTATTCTTACACATTTAAAGCAGCCAGAGAAAAAAGAAATAGAATTAAATATTGGTGTTAAAGATAGTAGTGGTTTAAATGAGTTAAAAAATACTATGACTTTATTGGCTCAACAACAAAGTGAAATGATTAAGCAAGGTGTAAGTACAAAAGAAATTGCTCATCAATCTATTATGGTAGATGTCACACCAGATGAGGATAATAATCATGCCAATTAAAAAAACTGTAGATGAATGGTTAGATGAAGTTAATTATTATGAGTTTAATCATGGTAACTATCAGCCGAGTGAATTTGCTTTAAAGTATGTAAACTTTATTAAATTGGTTAATGGTGTAGAAGGTGAAGCAAATAAAACACCAGTAATGCATTTAAAAATGTTAGATCAAATTGCTGGTAGTAAAGAAAATATTGCTAATTTATGTTTCCGTGGTGCTGCTAAAACAACATTAATGGGAGAATATTTTATTCCTTATATTGGTGTATTTGGGGGAGTAGATGGCTTTGGTTCAATAGATGGGATGATTTATGTGTCTGATTCTATGGAAAATGGTGTAGCTTCTCTTAGAAAAAATTTAGAGTATAGATATTATAATAGTGAGTTTTTACAAGAATGGTTGCCTAAAGCTAAATTTACAGAAAAATATTTTGAATTTGAAAATAAAGAAGGACATAGGCTTGGTGTAAAATTGTTTGGTGCTAAAACAGGATTACGTGGTACTAAGATTTTTGGTAAAAGACCTGTGTTAGCTATTCTCGACGATTTAGTTTCAGATGATGATGCTAGATCAAAGACTGCAATGGAAAGTATTAAAGATACTGTTTATAAAGGGATTGATTATGCTCTTGATCCAAACAGAAAAAAAGTAATCTTTAATGGTACTCCTTTTAATCAAGAAGATGTTTTATATGAAGCAGTTGAATCTGGTGCATGGCATGTAAATGTTTATCCTGTTTGTGAAAAGTTTCCTTGTGCTAAAGAAGAGTTTAATGGTGCTTGGGAAGATAGATTTACATTTGAATCTGTTAATAAAGCTTATGAGAAGAATAAAGCTGCTGGTAAGTTAGCTGCTTTTTATCAAGAGCTTATGCTTAGAATTAGTAATGGTGAAGATAGATTGATCCAAGATGAAGATATTAGATGGTATAATTATAATGATTTAATTGTACGTAAACATAATTATAATTTTTATATTACAACTGACTTTGCTACCTCTGATAAACAGAGTTCTGATTATAGTGTTATAGCTGTCTGGGCTGTTAATTATAATGGAGATTATTTTTTAGTAGATGGTATCTGTAAAAGACAGACAATGGATAAGAACATAAATGACTTGTTTGATATGTGCCAGTTATATTTACCACAGTCTGTTGGTGTAGAGATTACTGGACAACAAGGTGCTTTTATTCAGTGGATACAAGAAGAACAAATTAAAAGAAATATATTCTTTTCTTTAGCAAAAGAAAAAGGAAAAACTCATGTAGGTATTAGACCTATTGTAAATAAATTATCTAGGTTTAATCTTATTGTACCTACTTTTAGTGCTGGTAAAGTTTATTTTCCTAAAGATAGAAAACATATGTTTCTTATTAAAGAGTTCATTAATGAAATTAGAATGGCTACAAGTACTGGGCTAAAAGGTAAAGATGATTGTTTAGATACTGCTTCTATGTTAATGTTTATGAGAATTACTTTACCAAGTAAAGATGAAGTTATAGAACATAGTAGAGAAGAACATACATCTTTCTGGGGAGATAGATTTAAAAAATCAGATGATGAATTAGATGGTTTTAGTAGTTATACGGTGTAATAAAATATGAATATACAGTTAAGTGAGTTTATAAAAGAAACTGCTTTATTAAATTTTAAAGAGTTTAGTACTATATACGATAGTACTGCTACTTATAATATTAAAACAGATATGTTATTTGATTTTATAACTATTCTTAATAGTACCTTAGATCAGTTATATAGAGAGTTACCTTTATTGTATAAAGCTTGTACTATTGAGTTAATAGATCAAAAATTATACTATCCATTAAGAAGTGATTATGCAGTTAGTAATACTGGTTCAACAGAAGAAAAATATATACAAGATACGGTAGAGCAACCATTTTATCCGTATTTAATTAAGATTTTAAAAGTAACAGATAAGTGTGGTAATGCATTTAGTATTAATAATTCTTGTGATACTAATTCTATACATTTACCAGAATTTGATACTCTTTTTTACACTAATTATGATTATGTAAGTGACTTTATTAATGTTATTTATCAAGCTAATCATATACCTTTAATTAATGCTGACTATGAAACACAATATTTAACTTTTCCTTATATGATAAAAGACTTAGTAAGATATTTATTTCTTTATAAGTTTTATGCAAATAAACTAGGAGATAGTTTTACTAAACATGCGCAGAAATATTATCAAATGTACAGTGAACTATTATTGTCTTTAAAAGATAGTGATTTTGTGCAACCATCATTTAGTGAAGATAGTACTTCAAAATTAACTAACAGAGGATTTGTTTAATGGTTGGAATCATTGGTTCAGCGAATGAGTGCAATAATCCATCAGGATATATTGACGATACTTTTAAAACACAGTTAGCAAAGTTAAATGAGATTTATGATAATCTTACAGCTTTGCTTAGTGTAAACACTAACTTAAGTATTTTAAATACTTTAGGTGATGACCTAGCATCTATTGTTGCTGTAGCAAACAATTTAGAAACTATTATTAATGTTCATGATAATATTGATGAATTAATGAGACGTCATTATGCTAAACACGCTTATGATTACAATATTAAAGGTGATGGTGTTACGGATGACACTGCTGCTATTCAAGCGTTTTTAGATTTAGGTGGTGTGTGTTATTTACCAGAAGGCACTTATAGAACAACAGATACATTAG
>CALLUT010000026.1 GCA_938010495.1 Candidatus Absconditabacterales bacterium | reverse complement strand
TAACTCTATCTTCTAAAAGTCTTGAATAAATGTCATAAGCTCTTTCTCAGTTTTTAGTTTTTTCGATTACCGTAGGTATAATCATAGACATTGGGTTTAGTGGATTAGTCATAGTATCATAAATATTGAATAAATGTTCTTGAAGTTTGTTACAAATCACATACATTTGTCGTATACTTAGTATATTACTAAAGAACATAAAATAAATCCAATATTTGTGCTATTTATGCTCTTTATTCTTTACATTTTCGATTTGACCTATGAACAACTTCTCAATAGTACAAAAATGAGGTATCATTTCTTTGCTATTTCTTCTTAGTGTAGGAACAACTCTTGCCGCTTTGGTCTATGATCCAGATACGTGAACGTATACTGACGACTCAGTAACTGTGGATGTGCCTTGAGATGATAGTAATTGGATTCCTGTAGATGAAGGACCAACAACTACAGCTATTGATACTACAATCGATACTACCACTACAGAGCCTTGAAGCTCTTGAGAGGATAACACTACGGTAATTTGGATTCCTGTGGATGAGGAAGCAACAGAGGAGGTAAACACGACTGATCCTTCATCTGAGATTGTTGAGCCAACAGTTAGCAATGAAGAGATCATCGACCTGGGTTCTGATTCTACCATTGTAGAAGCGACTGACCCGACAACAACTGCTACTACAAGTATAACTATTAAATCTCTCAAAAAGGAATTAAATACTACTGTTGCTGTGTTAGATGAGTATTTAGATCAAAATGCAAGTGATCTGGCATGAGTTTATAACTCTCAGATTGTTGCAAAATATGGTGCAGCATTTTGAGATTTGGTAGCATGTTTATGAGATGATAATGCTGTGCTTCAAATTCAAAATGATATCCAGAGCATTATAACTAGTCTTGATACTAGAATCAAAACTGACTCAGCAGATATTTTTGCACAAATATCTAACATTCAATATAAGAAAACAGTCTGACTTCTTGACGCTGCAGGATTACAAATTGAAGGGTGAGTAATTATGACAAATATTGATACATTCAACCAAAATTATATTTCATTGATCGATAATTATACCCAACAAGGAACTCAAAGCATTAATGATTTTATTACGTCAAATGAAGCAACTAAGTACCAAGATCTGTTGGATACTTATACAACAAGAACACAAAAGCTAAATCAATTAAAACAAGCATTTGATAACTTTGAAAATGGTGCTTTCTTTGGACAAACAGTAGTTGGTCCTCGTGCTGACGAATTAGAAGTTTTGTCCGATGAAGTTTTCAGAATATTTGAGAATGAAATGAGAGGTAGACGATGAAATCGTTCACAAGCAGAACTAGAAATTTTACTCACTAGTTTTAAAAGACAATTTGCTGACCAAGTTGATGAAATTGTGACTTGATTGTTTCCGTATGGAGATATAGAGCAAGTATATAATACGTATAATTTGCTTTCAAGCGTATATGGTCTAAAGAATGATGCTTATACATGTGCTGAAGTTATCTCAAATAAAACAGTAGATACAGCAGGCCCAGAACTTATCAGTAAAATTCAAAAAGTTCAAGAAAATATAGCAGTTGCTCAATCTTCTGTTGGATGAGCAACAAGTTGGTTAGAGCTACAAGAATGAATGACTGATGCATTGCTCCAATATTATCAGACAAGTTTGAAGTCTCAGTATGAGTCAGCATATGCAACAGCAGAAATTGTACAAGTTTCAGAAGAGGAGTTGATGTTTACAAGATATAAGACTCAGGTAGTAGCATTTTTACTAGAAATGAGAACCACCTATGTTGCAAATGACAATCTCACGGTATTTAATCAAAAGCTAACGAGAGCATTATGAAGAGTAAATACGAAATTAGATGAGTGAGCAGAAGGTCGTTTGTTGATTATTCTTCAAGCAATCAAAGCTTGAATACAAGAGGTCTTATAATCTTCTTTTCTACATAAAAAAAACGAGCAGATTGATCTGCTCGTTTTTTTTATCATAAATATATTAGTTACAACTAGGACTAGCATTGTAAGCAGCCATATAAGCGTCATAGTCATTATACGTATTACCACAATGATCCCATGCAGGTAAGCTACCACATCCAGGATTTGCATTGTATGCATTCATATAGGTGTCGTAATCGCTATAACCAACTCAACAATGCGTATATGCTGCAGCGTTGCAACCAGGTGCAGCATTGTAAGCATCCATGTAAGAATCATAATCAGTATAAGTATTACCACAATGATCCCATTTTGGTCAAGTGTCTGATGATCACGAATTATGAGATTTATCTCATGCGCATCTTACTGGAGGAGTTTTATCTGAAGTGTTACAAAATGTTTGTCCTACTTTGAGATCTTTGGTACCTCAAGATACTGCGTAACAACCAGTGTATGAAGTGTCTTTTTCCCATCCTGTATTTTTACAAACGTATAGACTTAGTCATCATCATAATTTATCTTTTACTGTATCGAGCTTTGTTTTTATAGTTGCTAATCTATTTTCTAATTTCATGATAGATTCTTTCGTTCTATCATAACTTTTTTGTAATGTTTTTTCTTGTTTGATGAGGTTTTGCTGTTTTTTTTCTTGAGGAGTAAGTGCACTTTGAGTATTAAATTCTCCTTCAGTTCCTTCAACTTCAAGCGCAATTTCTTCTAATTCTGTATTAAGATCAGCTTCAACATCACTTACGATTGTTTGTTGTGGTTGTACGAGGAACCCAAGTACTCATCATAGCAAAAAAGCTGTTACAATTGGTAAATAATTTTTCATTTTTGTTTTGAAGGATAAAAACATAACCAAAAAGTTACACATATATTATATGTACTATATAACAAATGTCAAATATTTTCCGCACCATATAAAAGAAGCTTTTATTGACATTATTTAATTTATTTTTATAGTGTATTTATAAAATTAAAACAAATGGAAAATTTATTACCATTCTCATTTTTGTTTCCTGATTTAAAGGGAGTGGATTGGAAGAACATTAATATATTAGGTGAAGCAAATACGCAATGTTTGATTGCACGGGTCGAAAAAGAAGTCGATACATTACAAAAAACTTTAAAAGAACATGAATCTACCTACACAGCTATAACTGAAATCACATCAGAAACACTTCAAAACGAGTACTCCAAAGGAAAAGAAGTGATCGAATTTAAGATTGAACAACGATCAAAAGTAGTAACATATCTAAAAGAAAATTGTTCAAAGGCCTACAAGCCAGTCTTACCAATGTTGCGT
>CALLUT010000025.1 GCA_938010495.1 Candidatus Absconditabacterales bacterium | reverse complement strand
CTGTATCGAAATCAATACTTGCTTGAGCAGCTACAACAATTTTATTTGTAAGCAATACTTTCATTACTTCACTCAATGGTACTCACATCTTTTCTGAAAATTCTTTTACCGTAATAGTTTCTCAGATTAAGACTGTTTCTTTTTTCTTAAGATTTTCTGAAACTTTATATGTTTTTACTCAAGTCTTACGTGCAATAATATCTTTTGTAGAAGTAGTTTTTTTTACCGTAGCTGTTCTTCATAATTGCAACTTTCCATCATTTGGGCGACGTTGTGGTCTTTGATGTCTTCATCAACCTCTTCATCTACTACCTCATGGTCTACCACCTGGTCTTCCTCATCAAGATCTACCACCTCATGGTCTTCATCATCAAGTTCTACTTCATGCAGTCCTTCTTCATGGAGCTTGAGATGAGCCACGTCATTCAATTCATCACATATAATCTACTCATGATTTCTTTTTTATTAATTCATCAATTTCTGAAGAATCCTTCTTCTTAGGCGCAGCTTTTCTCGTATTTTTTACGGTAACAACATTTCATTTATTCTTTTTTACAATTGGTTCAGCCTTTTTAACTACTGTTGCTCATTCGAATTCGTCTGATTGTGCTTTTGAAAAATCCATTTTTTTGCTTGGTTTCTTCTTAGGTTCTTTTTTCTCTTTTTCTTTTTTTTCAGGTACAGTTTCTTTAGCTTCTGGAGTATCTTTCTTCTTTACAGAAGATTCTTTTTCATCAACATCAATTCATAGTCATGACAAAAATCATGCATCATCTCCAAACATAGTATCAAGTACTTTTTTTTATTCATCTCACATACAAACTCAAGATTAATAACAAAAACACTCGCAAGAACGAGTGGCTCATTATTAAGTATTTCTGAGTATATTGCAAGCTAGTTACATATTCATACAAGAACAAAAAATTTATAGAAAATACAAACAACTTACATACACTGCATTTATGTTACAGTTCAATTCACTTCATACACTTCACAAACATCAGACCTTTTTGAGTCAAGTACTCCAAACAGAGGATTTCTTTCTTGTTGGATGAAGTATAAGAGATTTACTTTTATGACACACACACGAGCCCAAAGATATAGATCTGACTATGTCATGAAACCCAGATGTCATTTGGGAAAATATGATATATAATGAAAAAGAAATTAGTCGTTTTCGTACAGAAAAATTTGGCACTATGACTCTGATCCCAAAAGATAATGACATTGAATATGAATTAACTCCACTCCGTACTGAAGGATGATATACCAACAAACGCCATCCAGAACAGATTGTTCGGTCTGATGACATTCTTTTGGATAGCAAAAGAAGAGACTTTACTATCAATTGTATATATCGATACGGAACAGAACTCTCTGATATTTCTCTACCAGATTTTAAGCCAGAAGAGATAGAAATAGAGAAAGGACTAACAACATGAGCACTGCTGTTGTTAGATGAAAATGTACTGATAATACAAAATGATGATTTTATCAAAAAAATATTTTCACAATGACGTCTAAATAAAGAGGCACTTTCAGCAATACTTTGAACTGCTATATCAATCTGAACATGATTAGTTTCAGATAATCTTTCAATTCTTATTGATCCCCACCACGGGACACAAGATCTTTTGGGACAGAAAATCCGCACTGTTGGACTTGCAGAAGATAGGTTTAATGAAGACGCTCTGAGAATTATTAGATGAATTAGGTTTGCAAACATTTTAAATCAACACAAGCAAAATAATTTTGATTTTGACAAAAAAACATGGCTTGCAATGCAATCTACAGCTCAACTCATTACTCACATCTCTTGAGAACGCATACATGATGAACTTGTAAAAGTCTTCAAACAGCATAATCCTTTTGGATATGTATCTTTGTTACATGAATTAAAAATATTACCTCACTTATTTCCAAGTGTAGCAAATACAATACACAATGATCAGCCAGTAAGGTATCATAGTTTTGATACATTTACTCACACGCTACTTTGTTTACATGCATTACAAATCATATTTGAGACGAAAGAAATTCACCACTGAAACGAATATTTAGCAAAATTAGCAATGCTCTACCACGACGTTTGAAAACCTGAACAATACGAAAAAATGTGAGAAGCCATCAAAGCAAACCCCGACAATCCTGACAGATCAAGCTATGAATATCATACAGAGTCTTGAGCTAAGTTAGCAAAAGTTGATCTACAATTGCTTTCATTTTCAAAAAAAGAAATTGATGAAATTGCACGATACATAAAACGACATCATAGACCTGGTGAAATACTAGACGGCAAAAAAGAAAAATATGAAGTAAGACTAAGAAAACTCATGTCAGAAGGTTGATATAGAGAGACACTAAATCTGTTGGATATCACCATTGCAGATAGACTTGGACAGTACAATCCACTTCAAAAAGCAGATATAGAATGAGTCCAATGACTCAAGAAAATTCTCAATACTTTGCATGAAAAAGAAGGAAGATTTACTATGAAAAATCTTGCCATAAATGGAGAAGATATCATGCAACACCTAAATCTATCACCTGGTCCTGAAGTGTGAGAAAAACTACACACCTGTTTTGAACGAGTACTCCATGATATAGAAAAAAGAAACAACAAAGAAACACTTTTAACGTTTGTATCATAAAAACTAAGTTAAGGAAACTTAGATAAGTCAAACTCAACTTTAACATTATAATTATATAGAACTATAAACATGTCATTTTTAATAAATCAGAG
>CALLUT010000024.1 GCA_938010495.1 Candidatus Absconditabacterales bacterium | reverse complement strand
GAGTTGTTGATCACCCAGCTTTAGTTGTTGGAGTTGATTTAAAGAAAAAGGCACATTATTTAAACAGTTTGCAATCTAATTATTTTCTTGAATTCATTATGTCAACAACCAAAATACAACCATTAGTGTCTACTTTAATTTGTACTTATAACTCTGTACGCTTTATCGAAGAGACATTGCGTAGTGTAGTTCAACAAACTTATAAGAATCAGGAGATACTTATTCGAGATGATTTATCATCAGATGATACTTTATCACTACTAGAGAAATGCTCTAAAATCGATGATCGTATAGTAATATATTCGGATTCTTGAATTAAAAAATGACCATATGGTTGACTAAATTATCTCTTAGAACACGCTAAATGAAAATATATAGCAATTCAAGATCATGATGATATTCGACATCCTGAAAAATTAGAACTGCAAGTGAAATTTTTGGAGTCCAACTCTGATTATGAGGGCTGCTGAAGTGCTTATACAATATTTATTGAAAAGTATTTAAGATTAACAAAAAAAAATACTATATGAAAACTTTATTGAAAAGAAATTTGTCACCATACATCACTTATGTATAGGAGAAGCAATAAACGCTATAACCATCAGTTGGAGAGATTTGTAGATCTTGATTTTATGTTACATAGACTGTGAAAGATTCATGAATTTTCTAGAGTACTCATGATGCATAGAGAAAGATCAGATTGAAATAACTTATTTTCTCATCGAAATAAGTGATTTAAAAGTAAATTTAATTTATTAAAAAACAATATTAGTCTTCTATGAATTATCTATTATATATATCGTTGAATATTATGAGAAAATATAGTTCGTTGGAATTCAATTAATATTTTCAGTAGAAACAGGTATCAAAAGTTACATGAAACACAACACACTTGGTTAAAAGAGTTTATTAATTAATCAATAATTATTATAACATGATTTTTAAAAACGATAAAGCATGGAAATCTATATGAAAATGATGATGAATCATAGATCATTTTATTTTTACAAAGATTGTTTATCGATTTTTGGATACTATAAAAATTCGTATTAGACCTGAAATAGTAGCCTTATTTAACTTTTCTTTGGTGTGTGCATTTGCATATAACCTCTCTACATGAAATTATGAGTTAAGTATAATATGGGCAAGTATATATATATTCTATCCACTGCTAGATATACTAGACGGAGCGCTAGCTAGATACCATTCTATGAAAAACTTATACTGAGTGTATCTAGATTCAATTATTGATATACTCAGTGAAACTATCGTACTCCTGTGATTGTGTCTCTATTTTTGACTTTCTTGATTGTATTTAATTATAGTTTTTCTTCCATTAGCTACTTCATATACATTGTTACAAGAAAAAACACTCTGCAATAAGACAGAAAAACAATTGAATGTCTTAGATTATCTACCTAATCGTTATGCAAGTATTCCAGTGAATCTAAAGAACTTTTTAGTAATATTCAGTAGAAATGATGCAAGGAAAATTATTATTCGACTCTGACTTTTTTTTAATATTTGAATATTAATTTATCTTTACTTTACTGTACTCTATTCCTGAGCAATTATAAATAGCATTAAAAATATGATAATTACTTCAAAACCTATACAATAATTACAATTTAAACCATAAAAATAATTTGTATACAATATTTGAAGGAAGATAAAACAATAAACGCTCTATGTGTAACCTTACTTCCATACCAAAAGTTCGAGAAAATTCTGGATTTGAACGCATTTTTGATTTTAATAAGATAGTTGCTTTTAACTGTTCTTTTAAATGTGAAAATTTAGTCTGAGAAAATGACATTCTATAGTATAAGAGGGTTTCCTGTATATTTACTCACAAAAAACCTGCTTGTTTAGCTCTGATCCAAAGGTCATAATCCTCTGCGTATTTTATATTTACATCATATCAACTTAATTCTAGCATAATTGACTTTTTATACATGACTGAAGGATGAGCAACCGGTGATTCAAATCCTATACTTGGATAAAATTCCCTTGAATACTTTCTTGTACCAGAAACAATTCATTTGCTATCTATAATTGAAATCCAAGATCAGATGATTGAATAATCGGAATGTTCTATTAAGTAAACTTGACGCTTTAATCTATTTGAAAACGATATGTCATCGGCGTCCATTCTAGCAATATATTTTCATTTAGACAACTTGATACCTTTATTTAGGGTTCTAGCCACTCATATATTTTCTTCATTTTGAAAGAATCTTATTCTAGAATCAGTAAATCATTCAACAATACTTTGTGTACTATCTGTGCTTCAATCGTCAATTATAATAAATTCAAAATCCTCAAAAGATTGAAGTAAAATAGAATTAATAGCTTCTGATAAAAATTCCTCTGCATTAAAAACAGGCATTACAACGCTCACTAAAGACATATGAAATTATTTATAAAACCACCATTTATATAATAGTTCACGAACTATTTTTAATCAATTACTGTTTTTTTGTCATTTATTTAATGAATGTTCAGTATATCTAATTGATACAGGAACTTCCCTAATAGTTGAGTTTAGCCTTAGTAATTCTGAAAGAAGTTCAGATGCATATGTCATATTATCCGATTGGATATCCAACTTTAATAAAGTTTCACTAGAAATAGCTCTAAATCAATTGTGAGGGTCACTAAATCTTCTTCATGTAGTCATTAAAGTAAATATCTTTGATAAAGATAAGATAATCTTCCTTGATAAAGGTATTCATAATGACTCTCATCCAGTTATGTGTCTACTTCACAATATTATATCAACATCATTTGACATGTTTGCCTCAAATATATCCATATCATCTATATTCATTTGTCAGTCAGCATCGTACGTTATTCGCCAATAAATTTCCTTTATTCTTGTAGAGTTTTTTTTGACATAGGAAAAAAGTGTCTTATTTGCAGCTCAAGGTCCTCTATTAATCAGATGACGTAAATGTACTATAGTAGTAAGTGAAGAATATTCTACACTTAACTTCTCTATAATTTCTCACGTTGCATCTGAAGATCAATCGTTACAGATTAGTATATACGTATATCACTTTTGAATTATTTCGACAATTACCTCTTTTATTGTTTCTTCTTCATTGTATGCTCTTATTAAAAATCATATATTAGTTTCATGTCACATTGATTTATATTTATTATTTACTGCTTCTGCAGAAACAAAGTTACTTAATTCATTAGATTGTTTCGTTAGTAAATTGATTATTTCTACATATCAATATCAAAGGAAGATAATAGAAAGATATACAACCAAATCTGCTCACCTAGCAAGTCCAAAAAGATTACCAAATGCGTCCAAACTTCAAGGAAATCGGGAAAAAAATATAGTGGCAGCAGTACCTCATCAAAATACTACAAAATGCAGAAGAGTGAACTTTTTTCTTTGATATAAATCAATTGAAAAAATTATAAATATCACTCAAGTTACTATAATAATAATATCAAGCCAAGTCATTGTTTATAATAATAATTGTTTCTATACTACAAATGTAAAATTACTTGTAAACAATAAATTAGGCAAAATCTCAACAATAAACATAAAAACACTTGTTTGTCAATAAATAAGTATACTACTTGCAATTTATGACTATTTTTCTATATTTTTCATAGTAAATTCATTAGTTATTTTACTAGAGTTATTATAAATAAATAGATAATAACTAACCAATTAATTATGAAGTATATACTCACTTTATTTAGTCTTATTACAATTTTTAGCTTGCTTTGATGCACATCTACAAAAGATGTACAAACTGCTTGATTTTTCTGACAATTAAATGAATGAGGAGAAAGTCATTCGAGTCTTGACTTTGCTTATCTTAATACACAAAATCAATTAGAAGAAAATAAAACCACAAAAATACAATTTTCCTTAGATGGCTCACTGATATGAAGTTGATTGCTCTATTCATGACAACAACGAAATTGAACAATCAATTTAGATATAAATACATTAACTCTAACAGGAAACCTGAGTTCTTCAACTATAGAATTTGATCTTACTTTAGATGAAAAGCAAGATTCAACTATTAAGATAACTGGTACTATTGAAGTTATAGATGATAAATCAAAGAAAATCACGTATACAAAAATTTTGAAGTTACAAAAGAAATATTCATGATCAAATATAGACTTACTAGAGCAACGAACATTACTTCTCGAATCACAATTAAATAAGTACATACAGCGAAAAAGATCTGATTATATTCAATACTTATATTGATCACGATGGGTTGATAGAATAAACAAAAATACATCAAAGAAACGTACTATGCAAGGACTAGATTGAACAAATATATATGTATCAGAAGGAAATGATCTATCTATACAGACCGAATTTTGAGGTGAAGAATATTTTAGTGAAACTTCAATTACCCTAAAGCCTGAAGAAATTGTATTATTACTTCTTCAAACATCAAAGTGATATGAGATTACTGGGGATATATTATATAACAATTATTGATGAAATATCACATGAGATCGACAGTTTGCATCAACTAAGAAAAAGGGAATCAGTGCAATAGATCTACAAATTGACTTCCCAAAATGACTTTACATTGATCTAGAAAGTCAAAGTACTATTAAACTTCTTAATTGAACTACTAAAATGATATCTCTTCCCAAAAAATATATTATATGAAAAAAATTACTTCTATTAGACTAATAACTTATTTTTCAAGTATCTGAAATCAATCATGATTGTTTGAGTTTGATGTAATTCTCCATCAGAAATCATCAAGTTTCTCTCTAATCTGGTCAGCAAGATCATAATTTTTCTTAGATTTTGCTTCTACCCAGGAATCTTTCAATTGCATGATTTCTTTTGGTATAGATTTTTCTCGTGAGTTGCTACTTGGATTATATATATATCATAATTCTAATAACTTATCTCGTTTAGTTTCAAATGTATCTAATAAACGCAATATATGCTCATTAGATTTAGTTAACTTTCGGGAATTGTTATTTAAATCATATTTACAACCTAAGTCTATTAACTCAATTTTCACCTCAGTAAACTCTAAAACATTGCTACAAACTTCATCACTTCGCTGAGGTTTACAAAAATCAGGAAGACACTGATAAATTCAAATCTTAAGAATATTCATGTCTACTCGAGCTATAAACTCTACAACCTCCTTTAGCTCTGATTCTTCGTCATTATTTACAACTTCAGCCAATTTTACAAACTCAAAAATTGTGGTGAAGTAACCGACAGAATCTAAATCATCAGACAAATGTGAAACAAGTTTAGTTATAATGTTTCAAAATTTAGATTTATGATTTCAGCTTAAGTTAATAAAATCTAGTATACTTTTAGATTTTAAATCATTGGTATAATTTTCCTTATAATTACAAAGACGATGTTGATCACTACATCAATGATGATATAAAGAATGCAATTTAACTCTTAGATTTTTTCTTGTTTTCTTAGCAGCATCCATCGCTTCCCAAGAGAAATCAAGAAAACTCCTATAGTGTCAAGTAAAGTAAAAATACCTTAAATCAAAAGGTTCATATCAATTTTTATGTTGTATAATTCCAGGAATACTTAAATCATCTCATTTTGATTTTGAAACTTTTGATCAATTTATATTGAGAAATTGTCAGTGCATTCGCCGATTTACTCGTTTTTCAGTTCAACAGCTACATTCTGATTGTGCAATTTCATTGGTATGATGTACAGGTACATGATCTACTCATCATGTATGTATATCAAAATGAGTACCAAGTTTATCAGTAGCCATAGCGCTACATTCAATATGTCGTCATGGGAATCACTGAGTAGCCTTTTCATCATCAGTTAACTGACTTCTCATTATAAACTTCACTTCTCATAAGAAATCACTCTCTTCTTTAAATAAAGTCTGATCAAATCAATCATCAACAAGTAAGTGTCAACTATTTGGTCAACTAAAAATTCGTTCCATACCTCTTTTGTCTTGAGGTGAGCTAAATTTCCATAAAGCGAAATCAGATAGATTTTTCTTTTTTGAACTATCAATTTTGGCTCAATCTACTCTATGTTCAGAATTCATTCATTCAAAATCTAATTGAGCTAGCTTTCAATAGTTAGGTATTTTTGATGTATCCATATATATTCAATCTTCTTCAATTTCGTAAGTATATCATTTGTCAATAAGCTTTTGTACCATAGAAATTTGTTCTGGAATATATTCTGTTGCTCTAGTATACGTTGGTGGAAGGAGTTGTAGTCTATTAGAATATGTAATGAAGTTATTCTCATACATTCTAGCAACTTGTCGAACAGATTTATTCTCTCTTCTTGCTCATTTTTCCATCTTATCCTCTCAATGATCTCAATCGTCAGTCAAGTGTCAAACATCAGTAATATTCATAAAGTGATCTACTTGGTATCATCAAACATGCGTAAGTATGCTTCTTAGCAAATCAACAAAAACATATGCTCTCATATTTCATACATGAGGATCTCAATAAACTGTAGGTCAACAAGAATACAATCAAACCTTTCAAGGATTAATAGGAACAAATTCTTCCTTTGTGCGAGTTAGTGTGTTATATAAGGTTATGCTCATAATCAATATGATACTAAATATCTAATTTCAACAATTTTCTTTGATTTTAGTTGCGTAGCTTCTAGCAAATCATTGATATAATTTCAAATTTTCTTTATAACTTTCTACATCAATAGAAGTAAGCATGCTATATCTCTCTTTCGCAGACTCAATAGTTTCAGCATCGGCACATTGTCCGTTCTCCATAGTAGATATCAATTCTTTATAGTATCTCTCTAATTGCTGTTTATCTTTGAGCATATCTCAGTCTTCTCAAAAGATATTTCACATAAATATTTCAGCTCTTTGAAATAGCACCTCAATTCAAGCAAACATAGAAGTTCTTTCAGCTGGGTGAGATTTCAGATAATTAAATGCAAATATCAAAAGTATCAGTCAAATAATAAATTCTATCAAATTCATACGCAATCTAGATTTCTTTTCTTCATATTTAACCTGATATTCATGTTCTTTAGTCGATATATCCATTTAAAATACATAACAATAAAATTTTTAACTACTTCATAATCAATACTGAACTGAAAATTGAATACAATAGCTGTTATTCAAAAACTACTGCTTGTCATGGTCTTAAG
>CALLUT010000023.1 GCA_938010495.1 Candidatus Absconditabacterales bacterium | reverse complement strand
ATAGAGTTTACATAATCTTTTATTTCGTTTACTTTTTCTTGTGTTTCAGGCGTTGCTACAAGAAGAATTTCTTTAGTGTTGTGTAGATTTTCCATAATAATAATTAGTAAGTATATAAAGGATTAATAGTGGAGGATGCTTTCTGACTTTCCAGATAACTTATCACGTCAATGAAGCCCATCAAGTTCTATAACAAAGTAGTTTCATTCAATAGTTCATTGTGCTTCTTTTATAAGCTCTTCACATGCTCATGCAGTTCATCATGTTGCAAGTAAATCATCAATGATTGCTATTTTTTGTCATGGTTTGATAGCGTTTTTTTGGATAGTGAGGGTGTCTGTTCAGTATTCTTTTTCATAAGACGTTGTATATAATGCTCCTGGTAATTTTCCTTCTTTTCTTGCCATGACAAATGGTATTCACAGTATGTTTGCTACGATTCATCAAAAGTAGAAACCTCTCGCATCTAATCATATAATTACATCTGCATTTCTTGCTTTCTGAGCAAGTATTTGGCATACATGATTTGCCGCTTCAGGACTAGCAAGTAATGGAGAAATATCTTTAAAAGTAATTCATGGCTTGAAATCTTTATCATCTCTGATGTACACATTAAGATCTATTGCTGGGAGATATTGTTGCATGCGTCCCATTATTTTTCACATGCTGTGTTCAATAAGGGAGTCTAGAGTGATTGACTGGTCAAATTGTTTTGCTGTTGTAATAGCGCCTTCAACATATTTTTTAGTAAGACTCATTATCTCATCATGAGTAATTGATTTTTCTTGTCTTGTATAACGACGACGAGCAGTTTGTATTGCTCATATCCATTTTCAATGATTAATTGTATTTTGTACAATATCTCATTGGCCAAAAAAATCATATTCAGATGGGATAGTCCCACATGTTCTTAATGTTGCGCAAAGTGTGTTAATCACAGCATCCGCTGCTTCATCTTTAATGTTTCAGATATCTTTAGAGAGTAATGCCTCTAAAAATTCAACATTCTCTTCACAAGCTTTAATAATAGAATCATCTGTGTTGATGAGAACTTCATTTTCTACATCAACGATAGTTTGAATTTGTTCTTTATAAGTCATGAATAGCTGGTGAGTGAGTAAAAGCGCTCCACCGAGCTTTTTGTAATATATACAATAATAAATAAAATGCAAGAACAAATTGTACATTACACAAAAAGCTTGAAAAACTGAGTCCTTTGTCTAGAATAATCAATGTTTAACAATTATAGTATTCAATGGCATTATCATATATTAAACAAGAAATTTATCTAGCAGTGGACAATGTAGTTTTTACAATACAAAAATGAAAATTATTTGTTTTGTTGATCGAAAGAATAAATGAACCAGGTAAATGAACTTGGGCATTACCAGGCTGATTTGTTACAAATGAAGAATCTTTAAAAGATGCTGCATATAGAGAACTTGCAGAAGAAACAAATGTTAAAAATGTCTATCTTGAACAGTTATATACATTTTCTGCAGTTGATAGAGATCCAAGAGCAAGAGTTGTATCAACAATGTATATGGCAATTGTAAATCGTAGTAATATCAAACTTAAAGCATGAACAGATGCGGCAGATGTGAAATTTTTTCCTCTTGATGATTTGCCAAAATTAGCGTTTGATCATAGCAAAGTGCTTGATTATGCACTAACAAGATTACAATATAAGCTAGAGTACACTAATGTCGCTCAATACTTCTTACCTCAAGCATTTTCATTACGTCAGTTACAAGATGTATATGAAATAGTTGTATGAGAAAAATTTGATGTGAGAAATTTCAGAAAAAAACTTCATAAATTACATATGGTGAGAGAAACATGATTCCTTCAAGAAAATGTAACACATAGGCCAGCAAAACTTTATGAATTTGTTGATAAAGACGTAAAAATCTTTGATGTTTTAGGCGTTAATAGTTAGTCACTAGGTATTGACATAACAATATAAATATGTATTGTATTTTCGTACTAAGTAGGTACATGCAATACTGCAATCACGAATACTATGCAAAATGAGCACATTAACGTCTAGAAATAGGCCATCAAAAGTGATGAATATACTATCATTTTTGGGAGGTCTACTGGTTGGTGGAATAATTTTTATTCTACTACTATTATCAGAAATTAGGTTACCATTATCTTTAGCAATAGGTTTATTAACAACCTTTGTAGTGGGATATGGAATTATCTATTTCTTATACAAAATTGCTTCCGATGAAACAATCGGATGGATGATTCATCATGCTAACGATCCTTTAGACCTAATTATTAATGGAGGAAAAGATGGCAAGGTTTATCGACCGGATGATTGGGTTAATCCTGGAAGAGAAATACAACAAGGATCGATTCATGATGAAGGAACCGGATGGATAACTGAGGTCCAACCAAATCCTTTTGAAATTGATTCAGATCCTTTAGTTACAACTACTTATGTTGATCCAATCGAAAGAATGGAATTAAACATAAAGAAATTCTGGAACACATTTCCTGATTTAAATCAAGTTATGAACCAACTTCTTGAATCGAAGGAAACGTTTGTTTTTTCGATCAAAGGAAACATACTTGGAGCTAATTTTGTAGCTGAGTTAACAACGTTCATGGTTGATGAAATGCCATGGATAAAGGAAAGAGTAATGCATGTATACGAAAATTACAATGGGATGAACACCCAGAGGTTATTCGTATGGAATATGGTTGAGCCAGTTGTAAAACTAGCGAAAGACCTATTGCTGATTCAACGAGAATCACAATTATCTTTTTCTGCTCTTGAGCCAGAAGATGCTTTGCTTGTTTTACGAAATGTTCGTAAAAGCATAAAGGAAGCAGGTGATGAATTGAACTTCGATTTAGTTGAAAAACTTCACCGAGGTACAGTTAATCGAACAAAATTTGAGCATGTTGTTGAAAGAGCAATTGAGAAAAAAACTCTTTCAGAAGGTAACTTAACTATGCTTGATCAGCGTTGGGAGTTGTTTGATAGAGAATTGACTTCTAGTGAATTCTCTGCCTATACAATTCCAGAACATCCGTCTGGGAAAGCTATTTGGCATCCACTGATTGGATTACAGTTGCTTCACAGAACAAGTCTTTGGAAATTTGTTACATTGACAAAGTATACAGCTGAAGAGTTGTCGTGGAAGTTCATAAATATGAGTGACGCGACAAATGGAAGTGATTCCTTTGCAGAAGTGTTTAAGGAAACGCTTAGGTTCTATAAAGAAGTAAAAACTAATGAGGTAACTGATAGAAGAGATTCTGTTATTGACCAATCAAGTTTGCTTTCTATGAGCCATGAAAAAAATACCACTCGTTCAGGACAACTTCATCTGGTTAAGTATGATGGTGCTACTTATCAATACGATAGTAGGCATCTTGTTCACCAAATGAGAGGTAGTTACGATGGAGACAAGGCAGCAGAGTTGCTTTATATACAATTCAAGAATAAATCTTTGCAGAACAATCGTTATCTTCTCATGATAGTCGATAAATCAGTAAAGGAAGTTTCTTGTTATGTTGGCGATAAAGTTGAGCAAAACATATTGCCTGTTGAACTTATTTCTTCACTCTAAAACCCATTTATTTTGGACAGGAAAAGATTTTTTAAAAAGGATGAAAACATACCACCAGGACTTAGGTCTAAGTGGTTTGTTTTCGGAGTAGTATCTATGCTACTGATTGTTTTAGCAATTGTTTTTACTGGTTTACCTTGGGGTACGAGTAAAAAAATAGACAATACTGTATTACTGCTTTCACAAGCTGAGGCTGATTTGGAAACGTACAAATCTACTATTGATGGATTTAAATCTGACGAGCAAAAATATGCTATACTAAGTGGGCATGTTCGAACTTTTGATGAGCAAATTTACAATGCAGAAACTGTGATACAAGATTGTAAATCACTTCTTGATGGAAGAGTTGATTCGTTACGACGAAAAGATACTAGGAAGTCAGGGAGAGAAATACACGAAATACTCAAGCAAATTGCATCAGATTTAAATATTGTAAATACATTGAAGCAACCAACTGAAAAATACTATAAAATCAGTGAGTACTTTGATGACTTTGAGAATCTTCAATCTGAACAAGATGCTATACATGAAACTGGAATTTCTTCTCATGATAATTCAATGTTGCTTATGAAAGCAACTATAGCCTCTTATCAAGAAAAAGATGAGAGATTAGATGTAAAACGTTCAAATAACGATTTGATATCATTGAAAAGTCAGCTTGAAAAGAATTTCCAGAAAACGACACATACCTATGATAGGTTTAATGAATTATACAATTCTATAAAA
>CALLUT010000022.1 GCA_938010495.1 Candidatus Absconditabacterales bacterium | reverse complement strand
AAAAACTCTTTTTCAAATTCTAAGTTTAGAGTAGAATTATTATCATAAAAGTCTAATAGATCAGTATTTTGTTCTCAAGTAAAATTTAGTCATCAAACCAAACATTCTTGTGAAAATCAAACACTTATAAAAGTTAATAAAAGTATTAAAATTAATAAGAAAGTTTGAGTAATGTTTTTTATATAAATCATCTATCCAAGAATTTTAAATGGTTCTAAACTACTACGTGTAAGTGAAGTAATAAGATATACAATCGCAACACTAAATAACATTAATAACAATCAAGCTACAAGATATCATATTAGTTTTAATGCTTCTTTTAGTTTTCATTGATCTCCTAGTGAAAGGGCAACTTTTATTCATCCGAAAATCAATAATGGGATTCATAACATAACTCATATTCTCATAAGAAATCTAGCTAATCTAACCAATACAGAATCACTAACTCAAATTCAGTCTGTTCCAATTGTTGCATTTGAATTAAACATATCATCAGCTTCAATATCAGAAGTATATGGGTTGTTGGAAGCAGGTGGTTTATGTGAGTAGTCATATGAATCCTTCAACCAATCATCAGGTTGAGCAAAACATGTTCCTATAAATAGGATTCAAAACAGACTTATAAAAAATAAATTAAGGAGTTTTCTCATGAGATTAAATCATTGAAAGTAATTCTTCTGCTTCTGCTTCATCTCTTTTTTCAAAATCATCTTCTCTATCTTTAATTTCTTCAACTTTCTTTATATATCAAGATTCTTCTCGTTTATTGAGATATTTATCTTTAATTTCTTGTTTCTTTTTTTCGTATTTCTTTTCAATTTCTTCTAATTTTGTTTTTTCTTTAATTAAAATTCATCTAAGCTTATCTAATTGTTCCGTGTTCATCATTGGTAATAGATTGAACCAATTTTGTTTTTCTTCTACTGTATCAATTGACCTAGATTGTAGAACCATAACTATAAGTTCCAAATCTTTTTCATAAAAATCTTCTGGAATAGTATATTTTCAAGCTTCTTCCCAAAGGTTTTCAGGTAAAAACTTTTTTACTAGATCGCTTGTAACCATTTTATTTTTAACAAAATATAAACTTTATGTACTAATTATAGTATTAACAAGTTAATTTGTCAAATTTACTACCAATATTTTCATGTTTTATTTATTCCTATTGGTAATTGATATGAATTGTTTCAAATATCTTGTAAAACAAGGTGTTTTCTTATAAAAATAGGTATTTTTTGTTGGTTAATTTTCTTTTTAATTTTAGTTGATCAAGATTTATCTCAAAAAGAATATGTTTTATACTGTAACTCTTGAGGTAATTCAAAAAAGGAAATGCTCTTTTCTATGCTAGTTGATTGTTTTTCTCGAAACTTAATTTCTCACAAGATAACATAGTTTTTTCAAAAACTCTTAAAAAAATTGTATCAAGAATAATATATAGTTGAATTACTATTTCATGTAAAAAGAACGTATAATTGTTTACAAAAATGTCTACTTGGTCAATTTATTCATAGTTTATAAAGCAATATTTGAATGTCTAGTTGTGTCTCAATAGTAAATGAATAATATTTTTTTGTCTTTCGTGTTGGATAAGAGTTGTATTCTATAAATAATAATTGTTCAATTTTTTTTGCTAAAAGTGCTTCATTTTTTTCATAAAAAGCTGTTCGTTTTTTATGAAAATTTTGATTCTTGTGTTTTTCTTTTAATGATTGTCTAATTTTATTTCTTTCGGTTAAGGTAATATCAAAATTAGTTTGATCAATATTATAATTAATTCATAACAAGTCACATTGATTTAAAATTTCTTGTTTTGATATTCATAATAAAGGACGACATATGGTGTAATTTACTCTTTTTCATGTCCTTTTGATTCATAATATTCAAATTATTCAACATCATCTTTGGTTATTTATAATTGTTGTTTCTATGCGGTCATCAAGGTGGTGTCATAAAAATAATACTCATTGTGAAATTTTATCATCAAAAAATGAGAATCTTTCGTTCCTAAATTCTGTTTCTGTTGTAAGGATTTTACTTGTAGTTCAAACTATTATAGTGTTGTTTGGAAATTGATTTCTAATGATATTTAATTCATTTTTGCTATTTTCTGTTCAATGATTGAAATATAGTAATGTTATAGAATTGTTTACTTCTAATAATTTATAAGTTAGATACATACTATCTGGTCATCATGAAACTCCAACAAAAAGATTTTTTTTGTCTTTAAAATCAGTAAGATTACTACTAATTCAATTATTCATTAACTTATTATAACTATGAGCAGTAAAGATTATTCTTTCACAATTAAGGTGTGAGATATATTACACAATTTGTGAACAAAAGACACTATTGTTTTTTCTAACAAGTTTTCAACATTACTTCCACAAGTAAAAGAAAACTGATTATCATGCAAAATTCAACTTCAAGCACTAAGTGATGAACAACTATTGGTTAGTATTCCAAAAATAATTGTTCCTATGAGTATTGATTGTGACTTTTGTGGAAAGGGATTTGAGAAGGTTTATTATATAAAAAGGCTAACAACAAAAGCTGTTAAATCTTCACTTTTGGATCTAGAAAAAGGATATGAGATACATATTGATGACAAAAATCGCACAATCGATATTGAGAAACGGTTGGTAGAATCTATTTTTATTGAGCTTCCTGTTAATAATTTGTGTGAAAGTTGTTTAAAAAAATCTAATGAAGAATCTTCTGAAGATACCAATATAACTAACATAGTTTGGAAATAATAAAAAGTTATTAACAAACTTTCTCTATTACTATTACTACTAATTATTTTAATTATATATTATATTAGACAATCTTTTAACAAAAAAACTTTAGAATAGTGTTTTTTAACCAAAAACATGAAAAAAGTTTTTTGTAATACACTTTTCTGATTAAAAACCAAAACAATAACTATTGAAGCAGATAGTTTTTCTGCACTTCCTTGAATTGAAATTGTTTGACTTCCTGATAATTCAATAAGAGAATCAAAACAGAGAATTAGATCTGTTTTCAAAACATACTGAATTTCTCTACCACCCAAAAAGTTCTTATTAAATATGTCACCTTCTTTTTTGAAAAAATCATGAACAAGGTTTGACCTAGCCCTATTTGTTTCTCTTTACTTGCTCATTGGAAAAATAAATAAGAATATTGATTGATTTGTTTCATGATGTATGTTTTTTTGAGAATTATGATTAGATTGATCAATAAAAGGTATAAATTGATTGCTTCCAAGTATCTTATGAGCACAAAAAGAAGGTCGAAATACCTTTGTTATTCCGAAAGAAAATGAAGGAGAAGTACAAAATTGTGTCTGACTTACTATTTATGTTGTTTCCACAACAAAAGAGCTTCTAGAGTTTTTTATTGAATGAAAACAGTTGAAATTACTTTCAAAAAAGAAAAGCATTATAAATACTAAAAATACCATAGATGTGATACAGTGACATTCATTTATTAAAAGAGCTTTAAAGGTAGCTATTGCATGACAACATAACGTATTAATGATTGGTCAGCCATGATGTTGAAAAACACTTTTGTGAATGTATATGAAAGATTTATTACCAAAATTATCTAATAAACAACACAACGATGTTGTAACAATACTCTCTATTTTGTGAGAACATGAAAAAATAAATGATTTGGTAGAAAGACCTTTTGTTGTGTGAAATAGCACAACAACTTCTGTATGATTATTATGATGAGGGTATAATTTATTGCCTGGGTTATTAGCAAAAGCAAATCATTGAATCCTATTTTTAGATGAATTGGCAGAATTTAACGCAAAAACATTAGATGTTTTGAGAGAACCAATCGAGAAAAAAGAGGTTACAATAAACCGTATTTCTTGATCAGTAACATACCCATGTTCTTGTATTTTAGTTTGAGCAAGTAACCCATGTAAATGTTGATTTTACAAATCTAAAGAAAAACAATGCACCTGTTCTCTATCAGAAATAAAACGTTATCAATCAAAAATATCATGACCTATTCGTGATAGGTTTGATATGATTTTGGAAGTAAAAAAACAACCCTTTACTACTACTTTTTCTTGAAAAGAAACAATTATAAAAAATAACAATATTGTTTCTGCTTGGAAAATTCAAACCAAAAGAAATAATAATATATTAAATGGTAGTGTTCCAATAAATACTCTCTTGAAAACATGAAACATTACAAAAAAAGCCTTGGATTTTTTGATTGTTTATTGAGAAACAAATAAAACAACAACAAGAACTGGACACAAGATACTTAAAATAGCCAGAACAATAGCAGATTTAGAATGATCAGAGAAGGTATTGGTAAAACATGTCTCAGAGAGTATTCAATATAAATGTCAATGATTGTTTGTTGACTTATAAGTTGATATACTTACCGTAAAAGAAGTTTATTTTATACAAAAGTATGAAAGCAATTATACCGGCCGCCTGATATTGAACAAGAATGTTGCCTATAACAAAAACCATACCTAAAGAAATGTTGCCTATTGGAAATAAGCCTGTTATACAATATATAGTTGAATGATTGTGTAGTTGATGAGTTAGTGAAATCTGATTTATAACTTCTCAATGAAAATCATCATTGGAAGATTATTTTGATAAAAACTATGAGCTTGAAGAACTTCTTAAAAGAAAGTGAAAGATCAAGCTCCTTGATGAGATAAATAAACCCAAAAACTTTGCAAATTACGTGTTTTTTAAACAAAAAGAACAATTATGATTTCCTCACGCCTTACGGGAAACTAGGAATTGGATTACTGATGAGTTTTTCTTTGTTTCTGTGTGAGACCAGTTTTGAGACCCAGTTATATATCAAGAAATGATAAAAAAACATCAAGAAACAAATCAACCAGTTATTTGAATTCAAAAAGTACCAAAAGAACTTCTTCATAAATACTGAGTAGTTTCTATTCAAGATAGCACAATAGTAGATATAGTTGAAAAACCAGAAACAATTGAAGAGGCCCCTTCTGAGTTTGTATGTAATTGATTATATATTCTCCCAAAAAGTTTTTTTGAGATAGTATCAAACACAAAATTGAATCCAGAAAAATGAGAAATAGTTATGCCTGATTGTTTATTACAATTACTATGATCGCACAAACTTATACCATATGATTGTTGAGATAAGTTTTGGGATGTAGGAACAAGTGACGCTTGGTTACAAGCAAACAATGAAACAAAAAATTTATGATATCGATAGAAATATGGAAAAAACATTAGTAATTATGGCTGCGGGATTATGATCTCGTTATGGTGGGTTGAAACAAGTAGACAGTTTTTGACCCAATGGAGAATGATTATTAGAATACTCTATTTATGATGCAATAAGCGCAGGATGTACTCATGTTGTTCTTGTTATACAACCACAACATCAAGATCTTTTTGAAGAAAAATTTACAAAAAAAATACAAGAAACTTGTAAAATATCATTTGTGCATCAAGAAAAAACAACACTAATTCCTAAATCAATTAGTATAGATCATCGTCTAAAACCACGAGGATCTGCTCATGCTATTTTAGTATGTAAAGATGTTGTTAGATGACCATGTATTGTAATAAATGCTGATGACTGGTATTGAAGAGAATGATTTTGATTGTTGTTTGAAAAATTATGAGTAATTGGAAATAATGATTTTGCTATGGTATGATACCCAATTGAAAACACAGTGCCATCACAATGAACTGTAAATAGAGGTGTTTGTAAAACTAATAGTAATAATGAGGTTGTTTGAATAAGAGAACATCATGCTATTTGCTATAAAAAATGAGTCCTTATTGATGATGAAGATAGTACAATTGAATTATGATCGGTAGTTTCTATGAACTTTCGAGGATTTAATGTGTGAATATTTGATTTATTAGAAGAAGAATTTGCAAAGTTTTTAGATATACGAGCAACTGATCCCAAAAAAGAGTATTACATATCTACAGTTACTAATAAACTTATCAAAGAATGAACTTCAACTTGTTATTTATTGATTTCAGGAGATAAATGGTCTTGAGTTACAAACAAAGAAGATAAGCCTATTTTGCAGGATTTTTTAAATAAAAAAGTAGAAAATTGATATTATCCACAACAATTATGGAATAAGTAGTGGATTTTAAATCTATAATTACTATATTCTACATCACGACCACTTATGGCATCATGGCGGAGTGGTCTATCGCACAGGTCTGCAAAACCTCGGTTCATGGGTTCGAATCCCATTGATGCCTCCATAATTAACTCCGCAAAACCGAGAGAAAAATTACAGCTCTGTATATAAAACCCTATAAGCAATTGTAGGGTTTTTTGTTTGTAGAATTTCTTAACACCATTGAAAATAAAAAATAAATCAGTATCGTAAAAAATGTTTATCACATCAATAATATATGCTTTCATTGATTCCCGTTCCTATATGAAATAAAGATGATATAACCGTTAGGTGATTAAAAATGCTTGAAGAACTTCAGGTGTTTTTTTGTGAAGACACAAGAAACTTACAAAAACTATGTAGGATGTATGATATTGACCGAAGAAATAAAAAGTTCTATTCATTAACATCATTTAGTAACGAAAAGACATATGAGTTTTTTAAATGATTAATACAAGAACATCATTGTTGAATGGTTGCTGATGCAGGAACACCATGATTGTCTGATCCATGAAAAGATTTAATAAAAATGTGTTGGGATTTTTGATTAGAATTTGAAGTATTACCATGAGCAACAGCACTTATTCCTGCTGTGGTATGATCATACTGTAATACGTCAAAGTTTGTCTACTTGTGATTTCCCCCAACAAAGAAAGGGAGACAAACTTTTTTACAGTGAATTTTACAGTATGACTACCCTGTCTATATTTATGAATCAGTTCATAGATTTGAGAAAACACTAAAACAAATGAAAGAGTATGGTTTTGAATGAACAGTGTTTATGTTTAGAGAACTTTCCAAAGCTTTTGAGCAAAAAGAAAAATGAACAATAGATGAAATGTTGGAAAAAGTTGAAAAATGAGAAATAGTTGTTAAATGAGAATTTATTTTATGATTTTTAAATGAAAAGTAGGTAATGAAAGTTTCATTTATATCAGTATGAAGGCTTACTAAAGAGAAATGATCCCATTTGTTGTTGTGAGTTATTGATCAAATAGCAAGAATGAGAGGATGAGAATCAGATATGCTCCATATCCATGTTTTTGGAAAATGACCATTACAAGAAAAATATATTGAATACAGCAAAAAGTATGATTTTGTGACATATTACTGACATAAACCAAAACAAGAAGTATTAAAAATACGAAAAAAATCTCATTTTACTCTTGTTGCTTCACTTTTTCTTGAAACATTTTGACTTACAGCGCTTGATGGTATCTCTGTATGAACACCAATTGTTTGATTTCAAAAAGGGTGATTGGCCCAATTTGTTGAAGATAGATTTGCTCTCAAAGAAAATAAGAATGATGAAAAACAAACAGCAATTATAAAAAGAAAAATAGTACAACTTGCGAAGTCATACGATTCTAGAAAACATTGAATAGCAAAAAGGCGTACACTAAAGAAGTATCAATGATATGTTCGAGAATCATGGTTTGAACATTTTGAAAAACTTCTACCCAAGAAAATGAAACGTATTATGATCATATCGGATTATAAAGCTGATATTTGATGAATAGAAAACCGACTCCATATTGTTGTAAAAAATCTAAAAAAAGAAGGGTATAAGATTAAATTTGTTTGATGAGAAAATAAACCAAAAAAATCATGGAGTCTTTTCTTTAATCTCTTTAAAACAACTTGGAATTTTTGAGCAGGGAGAAGAATTAAGAAAGATATCAAAAAATTTAAACCTGATATAGTATGGCGACATAGCGTGCATAGAGTGTTGTGACGATATCCTATGTCTTTAGCAAA
>CALLUT010000021.1 GCA_938010495.1 Candidatus Absconditabacterales bacterium | reverse complement strand
TCATTTTGAGCTCTTGAGAGCCATAGATGTATGAATTCCAGCTAGTAAGATACAAATGGTAGGTCAAGAACTTCCAAAGAATATAGATCAAATTCTGGATACGTGAGCATTTATTGTAGCATCTAGCTTGCATCAACTAGAACAGTATACCTCAGCCATGAATCGTAGATGAGATACCTGATGAATCTGAATAAGAATCAACCCTGGGTTTTGATCGTGAGATTTTGCCAAGATATCAACAGGATGACCGACATCTAGTTTTTGAATTCGACATGAGTATCTAGATCAGGCAAGAGCTATAGCAAAGAAAAACGGCATACAAATAACCAAGCTTCATTGTCATATATGATCAGAAAACAAAGCAGAAGCATGGGCATCATCAGCCGAAACTATGCTTTGATTTGTACAAGATTTTCCAGATGTAACTCATCTAAATCTCTGATGATGATTCAAAATGGCTATCATGCCATATGAAAGAACCGCAGATATTCAATCTATCTGATCAGCAGTAAAAGCGAACATAGAAGCATTTTATGAAAAAACATGAAGAAAACTCCATCTAGAAATCGAACCAGGTAAGTATCTCGTCATCAATAGCTGTTCCGTTCTAAGCACAATACAAGATATCTGTGATACTTGACCAGAGGGATACACCTTTTTGAAACTTGATAGTGGTATGACAGAAATGCCAAGAGTCCCTATGTATGGAGTCCAAGAGCCTCTTCATATACATCACAGAACCAGTTCTCCAACAGACAACAAAAAAGACTATGTGGTCGTGTGACATTGCTGTGAAAGTGGAGACTTGATTACCTGCAAGCTCTATGAACCTGAGGTTATCGAACCAAGATCACTCCCAGAATGTAACATATGAGATATCATAATCATAGACGGAACATGAGCATACAATGCTTCTATGTCTATGAAAAACTACAATAGCTTCCCAGAAGCAGCTGAGGTATTACTTACAGTTGATTGATGAATTACAACAATTAGAAAAAGGCAAAATATGGTGGATATTTGGAGGAATGAATTATAGATTACTTAATTTCTCTGGTTGAGTTGAAGTATTTTTACATCTACAAGTTTAAAATCTCATTTTCGATCAGTTCAAGACACTTCAGTTCATTCACATTCACTACAGAGTAAAAAAAGTGTAATAATACGTGATCCTCTCTTTCAGTTACTGATAAAAGACTCTTTGGTATCAAAAGTAACAATTCAATTTTCATTATTATAATGAACTGGGTAGATTCTGTTTCTCCAATCCATTTCCAACTCATTTGGATCAATACTTCAATACTGTCATAAAAGACGATATGAATCTCAATGAGCATCAGGTGTATTGGTATTCAAATCAAGAAGTGGATTTCTATTTTTATCTCTTAGTTGAACGGTAAACTGTAAATTGAGTCACGACTGTACAAGTCAAGAATCACTATTTGCGGAATGAACATCATATACAGTATCTATATACCCATATTCATTGTTTATAGGATATGAGTTTCTCTCAAATATTTGGGGAAACGATAAACTCTTTTTTGATTGCAGAATATTCAAAAAAGCTAGAATATATCTACTAACTCTGTTAGATGATGGAAGCTCAGCTACTAAAATATTTAACTTTTTTTCTATCGTCTGTATTTTTTCACTCTGACCATTGTGATACAATTCATCTATTTTTTCTCAGAAATATCCAAGCATTTCATTATCCAGATCTTCATATGAAGCTCCGAATACAGGATTCAATATAAAATAAAAAACGCACACAAAGAAAAAGACTTTCCTAAATAGCATATTACTGTAAACCAAAAAATAAAACATCAAACTATTCCTCTAACCCAGCCAACACTTCAACACCACTTTTCGTAACCAACAAGGTATACTCCCACTGCCCTCATAGATCTCACAGAGAGGTGTAGAGATTATGATTCACTCATTTTTTTTCATTATATGATTCGCTTCATAGAGCGGTAATTGGTTCTATAGCAACAACTTGATTCTCCACAAAAGATCGCCTTTTCATACTATTTTGTGGTCGATTGTAGATATGTGGTTCTTCATGTACATCTGATCACACCCCATGTCAGGTAAGGTGCTTAATAATAGTCATGTCACGACTTTCGATTGCTTGCTTCATTGCTCTCCCAAATGCTTTCCCTGATACTCATGCTTTGATCACCTTGATTCATTCATCTAGAGCTTCTTTTGTTGATCTTGCAAATGTTGCAGCTGTTGGGTTTGCTTCATCACCTCATATCACCACAGAAAATGCAGCATCAGAAATTCATCACTTATAGTTGATTCCACAATCTACTTTGAGCAAATCTCATGCAACCAATGGTACTGCATCAGGCACTCCATGAACAACACAGTCATTATTTGACGTACAGAGATTGGTAGGAAATCATCCATATCACTTGAATGCTCCTATAAGATTATTACTCATCAAAAAACGTTCCGCATAGACTTCCAACTCCATTGTTGTACTTCATGGCTGACACATATCACGAAGCTCTCACAACAGTTGTGTAAGATATCTTCAAGAGACACGTATATTTTCGATTTGTTCAGGCGTTTTTGGGCGTATTTTTTTAGTGAACATCTATAGATCAATAAAGTTAAATGCTTCTAGTTTAACGATTCTCGTTTCTTACATTCTATCTTCAAGAAGATCAAAAACCTTTTTCTCATCTTTCGGTTCATGAATCTAGGTCATCTACTTCTTCTCGATCAACTGCAAGACATGGTTGAATAATTAACTGAGCAATTCTATCTCATGCTTTTACCTGATATGTGTCTTGTCAGAGATTTATTAAGATTACTCAGATATTTCCCCTATACGTACTATCTATCACTCCAGCCAACACATCTATACCATGTTTATAGGCAAGTCATGAACGTGGTGCTATTCTTCCGTAATATCATGTAGGGACTGCTACCGAAATATCGGTCTTAAACAATTTCCTCTCAAGTGGTTGAAGCTCATATGATTCTATAGAGAAAAGATCAGATCATGCTTCAGATGAACTTACAAGATAGGGCCTTTTGGCAT
>CALLUT010000020.1 GCA_938010495.1 Candidatus Absconditabacterales bacterium | reverse complement strand
GCACTTGATAAAGCAACATGATCATGGGTAAAAAATGACAAAGCAATGCTCAAGATAAACATAAACACAAGCAAGAAAAATAAAGAACAAGCATTTGCAGAAATAGTTGTAAAACCAGTTTCTTGAGAAGAAGAAAATCGTGAAGAAAGAGATCTTCATTTTGGATTATTCATACTTGGTACAGAAAAACACGATAGTAGACGTATTGATAATCAGCTTCGTTGACGTGCATGACGTCAGGGAGATCCTGGTGTTTCACAATTCTATGTTGCTATGGATGATGAAATTATGCGTAAGATGTGATGAGATAAAATACAATCTGTTGCAAGACTTATGCTTTCAAAAGAAGACCTAGAGTCTATGGCATTTACGCAAAAACAATTTACCAAATCAACAGCCAAAGCACAACAACAAATGGAAGGTTGGCATTATGGAATTAGAAAGCATCTCTTTGACTATGATAGTGTTATTAACAAACAAAGAACAAGAATTTATGCGAAGAGAGATGAGATACTAGAAATAGATGTTTCTGAACAAGCTGAAGAACATACTAAAGAAAATGAGTGAGTAGTGATGTTGACAGTTGTTGACGAAATCAAACATTTTATTGATGAGGTAGTTGATGGTCTTGTTACTGCATATGCTAGTTCAGAACCTTGGAATCTTGCAGAATTGCTTGAATCACTTCAATCTATAACGTGATGATCATTCCTTGAAGAAGATTATGCAAGTATCGTAAGTACTTCAAAACTAAAAGATGCATTAAAACAACAATTACATGGAATGTTCGATGCTCATATTGCATGAGAAGATCAAGAAAAAATTCTAGAATATTGTAAGAGAATATATCTCCATGTAATTGATAGAAATTGGATGTTGCATATTACTGATATGCAATATCTTAGAGAAAAAGTATGACTCTATGGATATGCTCAAATGGATCCATTGGTAGTTTATAAACAAGAAAGTTATGGTAAGTTCCAAACGTTACAAGCAACGATAAGAAAAGAAACTCTTGCTCAAGTAATGAGAACTGATTTTTCTTCACTTGGTGTTCCTGGTCAGGCTCCTATTCAAGCACAACCTAAAAAGATAAATATGGTTGATGTCCTTAAAGCTGTAACACAATGATTAAAGAAAAATCCAACACCTGTACAAGAGGTAGAAGAAAAGACGAAAGAAAATTCAGATGATTGAGTTGAAGTAATTGAAGTATGAGATGATGAAACAACATGAGGAGTTGATCTTTCTGCTATAAAGAAAAAACTTAGACCAAATGATAAAGTATCTGTGCGTTATTCTGATTGACGTGTAGAAAACGGTGTTAAGTGGAAAAAAGTAAAAGCAGATGTTGACTCTGGTTGAGCTGAAATTGTATAGTCCCTATCGTATTAGCCCTTTTGATATAAACAAAAAAACGTTGGATAGTACTTCCAACGTTTTTTATAATTTGTGAAATATTATTTTTTTCTGTGTAGTCTATGCCATATATATAACTCACATACTACACATCAACCAATCAACCGTGCCCAGTGAATGTTTGCTACAGCGTTTGCTAGTGTTGGGAAAAATGATACTAAGAACCAAGCAAACAAAGTGATGTCTACAACAAGGATAAGAATGTCTACCCATGTTAGTTTATGAATTTTTTTGTTCATCCATTTTCATACATTATATGGCATGTGAATTTTAGGAAAAAATAAAAAAGTATTTTTACTGTAATAAAAAAAACCTCTCTTTCAAGAGGTGCTTGAATTTCTTTAGTAGAAGATATTTAGGAGGTCCATTGTTTCATTAAGTTTTTTAATCTGCTGTTAGTTATTATTGGACAGTCTTCTTTATCTTATCTAATATGCGATTGAGTGATTTTTCTTTTTCTGTTAACCAGGTAGGTATGTTATTTTCTCATCTGCTTTCAAATTGTTCTTTAATCATTTCCACTTCATTTTCACAGTATGATGTGATTCAATTTCCTCCAAATTTTCCATGTCGTCAAATTGTAAATAGCGTAGGAAAAGCATCAGGATACTGTAGTAATAAATCTAAGAGATCTTCTTTGCATTCTCTTACTGCATAAAAGTGTGGGATTTTATTGAAGTCTTCTTTTTCAATATTTCTAATTCCTAACTCTAAATCTGTTTTTAGCACACTAAGTATTTCTGCTTGTTCATCACTATTGTCTCTAGTTGCTGAATAATCATCTAGCATAATATAAAATTGATCGTTTCTTTTTACTTGTTCGTTTAATTCAACCAATCTGTCAAGCATTCAATCAAAAATATTTCAAATTTCTCTATAATCTTCATATTCACATTTCATTAAACGTCATACAAATGATTGCTCTTGCAGTAGAGACCGCATATCTTCTTCAGAATGATGTACTGTTGAAACATCATAACACATCATTTTTAACATTTTTGTGAACGCTGATTTACTATCAAAAATATTATCAATAACATATTCTGCAGTTAAGTTATCTTTTATGGTAGAGAGGTGTTCAGATTTGAAATTTAGTGATGGAACTTTTTCTAACATTGTTGTTTGTATTTGTAAAATATAACTTATAACTATATTCTTTAATAAATCAATATAAGTTGATTGGATTTTCTTATAGGAGTTAGTAGTATTATTTTGTTTATATTTCATACTGTAATGACTTTTCAAGAATCCCTTCAAGCATGATACACGTATAAATGACCATCGATACTTTTATGAGCTGCAAAGCATGATCATGAAGTATATCCTGATCTTCAGATTCGTATTCCTATGAAGACCTTAAATAGGCATGGGCTTATTGCATGAGCTACAGGTACATGAAAAACGAAGACAGTACAAATTTTGTGTGAACAACTTTCTAAGGAGGGAGTTCCTACATTGGTTATGGATATCAAATGAGATCTTAGTTGATTGGCACAACCTTGAGATGAAACAAACTCACATATTCAGGAAAGACATTGATTGCTATGATTTCCATATGAAGCAATGGATTTTCCAACAGAGTTATTAACGTTGAGCGATGATAAATGATGAGTGCGTTTAAGATCAACTGTCGCAGAATTTGGTCCAATTTTGATGAGTAAGATATTATGACTCAATGAAACACAGTTGAGTGTTATGAGTCTTATATTTAAGTTGTGCGATGATAGAGGCTTATGATTATTGGACTTTGATGACCTCAAAACAGTATTAAAATGGTTGAAAGAAGAGTGAAAAGAGGAATTGGAATGAGAATATGGGTATATACACGATTCAACAATTTGAACTATCATGAGAAAAATAATCATGTTAGAGCAGCAAGGAGCAGACCAGTTCTTTGGAGAGCCTAGTTTTGATGTGTTTGATCTTGTGAGACAAGCAGATGAAGGGAAATGAGTTATTAACATCATGCGTGTGATGGAACTACAAGATAGGCCTCACATGTTTTCAACATTTATGTTGTGATTATTGGCAGAGTTGTATGAATCTTTTCCAGAAGCATGAGATGATGATAAACCAAAACTTGTAGTAGTAATTGATGAAGCGCATCTTGTTTTTAAAGAAGCTACTCAGACACTGTTGGATCAGCTAGAAACAACTGTGAAATTGATTAGATCTAAGTGAATTTGATTGTTCTTTTGTACGCAATTACCAGATGATGTTCCAGCTCCAGTATTGAGTCAGTTATGATGTAAGATACAACATGCATTAAGATGATTTACAGAAAGAGATCGTAAGGCAATCAAGACAGCAGTAGAAAATTACCCAATAAGTGAATACTATAGTGTAGATCAATTGATTATGGAACTAGGTATTTGAGAAGCGTTTGTTACATGTTTAAACGAAAAATGAATACCTACGCCACTGGTACATACATATTTGCAAGCTCCTCATTCTAGAATGGATATTTTGACTGAGACAGAAGTAGACAAGATTATTTCACAGTCACTCTTAGTTAAAAAATATGAAGAATCTATAGATAGAGAAAGCGCACATGAAATACTTCAAAAAGAAATTGATGAAAAAGTGAAACGTGATGGAAAGAAGAGTAAGAAGCAATCAGATTCAAAATTTGATTCTATGCTTAAGAGTAAATTTGCAAAATCTATAGCAAAAGAAGTTGGTAATGCCTTGGTTAGATGACTGTTATGAGTCGTCTGATTGAAAGTAGATTGAAGAAGAACATTCTTTTAAGAAAAAATATACATGTGAACATATAAAAAATTTCTCAATAAAATATATCTGTTCCAATTTTTTGGTAACTTAATGTTTATCTATCCAGTGTATGCTGTAATGTTTCATGATACATGATTGTGAGCATGGGAGATATCATTTTTATATGCTATATGGTCATGAGTTGCCTTCATTTTAGAGATCCCTTCATGAGGATGGGCAGATATCTATTCAAGAAAAAGTATTCTAATTATTTCTAAAGTGATTAAAGCATTTGCATTTATTATTCAAGTATATCGAATGTCATTTCGATGATTTTTTGTTTGATTGTTTTTGCGATGAATATCTAGTGCACTTACTTCATGATCATTAGAAGCATTTGTGTATGATGAAATGGTTGAGTATTGAAAAGAAGATGATTACGCTAAAGTTTTGTGAAGAATAAGTAGTATATCATTGATTGCATTTGCTGTTTCATCGTTTTTGGCGATGTTAAAAGAGTTTGTTTCATATGAATTTATACTGTGGATGACATCGTTGTCTTTGATTATTTCTTTATTGATTATGTTTTTTATTAAGGATGTGAAACAAAAGAAAAAAGCATCGAACGATGCATATTTTGATACTATAAAAATAGGATTATGAAATATACGTACTAATAAACATCTTCTTTCAATAGTAATTTTTCTAGTAATATTTTGATGAAGCACCTTGTTAATAGATGAGTATTTTCCTCTATATTTAAAAGTGTATTTTACATTTCCTGAATGGATATATTGATTGTACTTTTGAATAGGAAGTCTGCTCTGAGCTGCTGGATCATATGTTGCTCATAGGTACAAAGATATACCTAGTAATATATTGATGTTGCTTGTTTGATTACTCTGATCTATTCTTCTTTTCATGTGACTTAATCCAGTTATCTTAGGACTGCTTTGTTGATTATTTTTTACCTTTTTAACACAATTTATTACTGTGTTAATTGAAGCTGCTATGCAAAAAGAAATCCCATCGTCAGTTCGTGCAACGGTAAGTTCAGTAAGTTGATTTGGGAAACAATTGCTTTCGACAATAGCATATTTATTGTTTTGAATACTTGCTGTGTGAGATAACTACACGTTTTGACTTTCTGTGTTTTGAGTGGTAATTATCCTATTGTGAATATGGGGGATTAAGTACTTGGTGTTCCGTTGAAAATAATGGATCACATCATAATAGTAGCAAGGACTTGAGTATAGATTCTCGTTTATGTTTTTCTTTTATAAGCAAGGGGTCATCAATTTTATTGGTCACGTATTCGTACAATGTTTTTCAATTACTCATACGTAGTAAATGTGTATTAATGAATGACTGTTTATTTTTTGCAAAAAATTGTAAAAGTTGTTCGTCTCATAACGCTACTCATTTACTTATAAGATCTAAGTCATAATAATTTTCTCAACGTATTGTCGGACAATGCACTAATCATATATCACATAATTCCTGCATAAATCATATCACATCTATGCATCATTGATCGTCTTTTTCTGCTACACAGTTTAAGTAGGCGTTGTATCATCATAGATGAAATATTGTTAGTAATGTTTGATTTTGATGAAGGAGATGAGCTATTCTTTGTCACAGTATTCTTTTCTTGATTGGATGTTCTTTTCCTTGTAATCATTGTATTAACTTATCAATAGTGTCGAGGGTAGTTTCTGATAATACGTCGATCTTCTTTGATGTTTTTTGGATTGCTGCAACGAGAGAAGGTAAATTCTCTTGTGGAAAATCATCATGTAAATCTAGTCCATACTCGATATTTTCATGGATTTTATCAAGTTTTTTTCTGAGTTCAGTATAGTGTCGAGTGTCTTGTAATGCCATATAAAATTCATCAAATGTTTTGCGGTTCAATAATGTATCAACTTCTCTTCAAAGGAGAGAACTTGCAGTAAGTTCTAATCGTTTTCTTCTTCTCATATTTTTTTGAGAATAGAAACTACTTTCATCCAAAAAATTTAAAGAACCTAATCATGATAAAATTTTTCTTCCTGTTTTTGATGAGAAATCCAAAACTGGCAAGTCTTGTCTTGCTTTTTCTATGTGATGATGAGACTGTTCGAAATTTCGTTTTGTCATGTGAAAAATATTGAATTATACTTGAAGTGCTTGAAACTCTGGCTCTAATATCTTGAGTCTTACAGCAAGAGTATTGGAAGAAGTATTTTTACTTTCTTCTAGTAGTTGTATTACTTGAGCGTAGTCCTTTATGCAGTCGTTACTACTTGAAAATGGAAGCGCACTGTAATTAATACTTTGAAATGTTGCATCAAATGCTTTTTTGATAGTATCTTGAGTAGTGTATATTCACGAAAACAACTTAACCAAAGTTTCTCCACTTAATAGTTGAAGAAGATGTTCTCAGAAATGTGAATCAAAATAAACTTGCTCAGGTCACGTATCTAATCAAGTAAAGTAATCATCTTTCATTTCTCCTATCATTTGTACGATGGTTTGTCTATTTTCCAATACTGGAGATGTGTTTGAAAATCTGGTAATATGATCTTTATTGCATACATCAAAATTACTTATGGCTGTATGTGTATATCATAACATACTTACTACGTTTGCTAATCCTTTCTTGCGAGGGTCATCACTAAAAACACTCTGTAACAAGTTTTCTACTTTTAATGAAGCAATTATATTTTTTTCTACTGTAGCATTTGATTCTATCACTTGTTGAATACTTTCTCCTGTTGGGAACATGATGAGCTTTTTATTAGATATAAACAATATTTTATAAATATAAAACAAAAAAAGTCAATCAATTATTTTTTACCGTTGCAATCAAACATCATTTTCTTATAGTACTGCCAGTATAAAACCACAACTCGAACGTTGTGTGCTCCGTGAATTAGAAGATAATGCTGTAACCATCCTTATATACAGCGCCCTTAAAAACGTTATTAGAACGATCCTCGTGGAGTATGCACAGTAGATAGCTTATGTAGCTTACCTTGTTGTATGATCTAGAATCGAGAGAGAGTTTTTTACGTTTTTATAAAATAAATTTTTTGAATTTATGAAATTTACAGATTTTGATCTTAATCCAAAGATCTTGAAAGCCCTCCATGATAAAGGGTATGACACTCCTACAGAGATCCAACAAAAAACTCTAGAGGCCTTTAGTAATGGGAAGCATGTACTTGGACAATCACAAACGGGTAGTTGAAAAACTGCGGCGTTTCTTCTCCCAGTTTTAAATAAAATTGATGAAAGTCTTAGAGCTCCTCAAGTACTTATTCTAGCTCCAACAAGAGAGTTGGCAGCACAAATTAGAGATGAAGTATTTGAACTCTCTAAGCATATGTATATCAGATCACTATCGTGTTTTGGTGGGATATCAAAAAGAAGACAAATCCAAGAACTAAGAAAATGACCACAAATTATTGTAGGTACTCCTTGAAGAGTTGCTGATCTTATTGAGGGACGTTTCTTAAAACTACAAGATATTAATTACTTCATCCTTGATGAAGTTGATAGAATGTTAGACATGTGATTTATTGATACTATTGAAGATATCTGGAATCGTCTAGATACAATTGATCAAGCATTGACGTTTAGTGCTACACTTCCTGATGAAGTAATGGGTATTATTAGAAAGTTTATTGGTAATGATTTTAACCATATTGCTATCAAGCAAGAAGTAGTTGTAGACACAGTTGACCATATGTTTATTTCAATTCATTCGTGAGCAAAATACGAATACCTCAAAGAAATGCTTACAAATAATTGAAATATGAAAACACTTATCTTTACTGAAATGAAAAGAAGTGCTGACGATTTGGCACGACGTTTAGATCAAGATTGATTTAGTGTTGATGCCTTACACGGAGATATGGATCAAAGAGATAGGTTCCATACATTGAGACGTATCAAAAACGATGAAGTAAATGTTCTTGTTGCTACTGATGTTGCTGCTAGATGATTAAATATGAACAACGTAAATCTAGTAATCAACTATGATGTACCAAATGACCCAGAAAGTTATGTACATAGAATCGGTAGAACAGCGAGAGCTGGGAAATCTGGGAGCGCAATCATGTTCGTTGATAGAAACGAAATGAGAAAACTCTATGCAATTGAACGTACGGCAAAAATGAAACTTAAACAAGTAAATGAAGCTGGTGAAGAACTTCAAAGAACTGATAACCCACAAAGATGAGGATGAAGAAGATGAAGATCATGAGGAAATAACTACAGATTTAGAAGTGGTTGATGAGGATGAGGAGGAAGATCATGAGGTGGAAACAGAGGAAGAAGTGGATGAGGAAGATCAAGTGGATGAGGATACAGATGAAACTCTGGTTCAAGTTCTGGAAGACCAACAAGAGAAAGTATCGCATCAAGTAGAGCTGAAGGATGATCATCTAGTTCAAGACCATCTTCTTGAGGGTATCGTGGTACCTCAAGTAGTTCTAGTAGCGGTTCTAGGTCTTCATGAGGATATAGAGGTAATAGTTCATGATGAAGTAGATCATGAGGTGGTTACAGAGGTAATGGATCGTCATGAAATAGATCGTCGTCATGAGGAAGATCATCATGAGGAAGATCAAGAAGCTCAAATAACTCAAGTTCAGGAAGTAGATGGTAATTTAAATGTTGTACATAATATAAAAAATCTCGGTTGTAATGATCGAGATTTTTTGTTCCTGATTTGAAATATACTTTATATTGACATTATTAATAAAATATGTATATAATACATAATGATTTTATGTATTAAAACTATCACATGACTAAGAAATTAGATGTTAGCTCTGATTTGCCAGCTTTTGAATCGAAACTG
>CALLUT010000019.1 GCA_938010495.1 Candidatus Absconditabacterales bacterium | reverse complement strand
AGGAATAGTATTAATTTCCAAGAGAACTAGACCTTTGGGAGTCAATATAGCATCTACACGTCAATATTTGGAACATCAAACTGCTAAATATGCTTGAAGAGCAAGTTGTTCACAGGCATCTGTTATTTTTTTTGAAAAATTTGATGGCACGATTTCTTGAGTTTCTCAATTATATTTATTTTCATAGTCAAATCATCATTTGGGAGGAATAATATGAATTAATGGTAAAGGAGTAGATTTTCAATCTATATCCAATATTGGGATTGTTATTTCTTCTCAGTCAATAAATTCTTCAAGCAAAATAACTTTATCTCAGGAATAATTAATTCTGACGCTATCCAAAGAAGTTTTATCATGAATAATATGAACTCACTTACTACTTCATTGATCAAGTTCCTTCCAAACACAGGGATATCAAAATGATTTTTCAATTTCATTATCTAATTCATCAAGAGAATATTCAGAAACCTTAAAGAGAAGGTCATTTGCAACTGGTAAATTAAACGCTCTTCGAAGACATTTAGTTCGCCATTTATTCATAGTGAGAGCAAGAACATCACGAGAAGCACATTGATATGGTACATTATAAGTATCAAGCAATCAAGCAAATTGTCAGTCTTCTCATCCAACTCAATGTATCATAATAAAAGCAAAATCAATTTTATTTGATGTTAAGTCCATGTGAAGCGCAGAGAGATCACCGGGAAGATCATAAACCTTTACTGAATGGTATCAAAGGTCATTTAGACCATCAAGAACAGACTGAGCAGAAATCAGTGAAATTTCTCTTTCAGAATTATCTCATCAAGTCAAGATTGCAATAGAATTCATGTAAAACTTTTTATTAAAAGATTGACTTTCACTATAAGATTAGTAATTTAGTTTCAGCAGTACCTTAAACAGGGATTTTGTCTTGCATGGACTTATCATTAATCCTCAAGTATTTACTTGGGGATTTTTTTTAATCAATTAATTCTATTTCTGCTCAGAGACTATTAAATTCTTCAACAAAATTTGGAAATCTACGAAATAGTGGAGTAATTGCATTTAATGTACTTGTTCACTCAGCTGCTATACATGCCATAAGCATTCAATAACTAGATTGGATAATATCTCCGCATAATAAATTAGCAGCTTTTCGTCTCGTAGGTCAAAAAGTGATTATTCTATGTGGATCAGACATAACAGTTCTAGCTTTCATTTTAGCTAATTCCTGAATAAAGAAGAATTGTGTTGAATAATAAGAATTCGTTATTTGCGCACTTCATTCACAATGTAAAGCTAACACTAAAATAACTGGCATGATATCCATTGGCAATAATGGCCAAGCTCATGCCGCAAGTTCTAAGATATCTCATTTAAGAGTTTTTTGAATGTGTAAGTTCTGATTTCTTGGCACAAAAATTGAATCATTTTCAATATTTAATTGAACAGTAACTCATAACTTTGACATTGCTTGCAAAGTTAAATCCATATGTTCAATAACTGCATTTTGTATAGTTATTTCACCTCAGGTCATAACTGTAGCAGTAATCAATCATGCCACATCAAGATGATCAGAAATTACCGTATGTGTGGTTCATGATAATGATTCAACTCATTCTATAGTCAGCTTATTAGATCATAATCAATCAATCTTTGCTCCCATAGCAGTTAGCATTTGACATAGATCTTGAACGTGTGGTTCACAAGCAGCGTTATAAATTATTGTTGTTCATTTTGCTAATACTGACATTAGTATAAGATTTTCAGTGGCAGTAACAGAAGGAAATCGTTGAGTAATTGTTGCTCAACGTAATCATCATTCGCATTCTATTTCATACGCTCATGAAATATTCGTATAAGAACATCACATTTTTACCATATTTTCTATAAACGCATCCATTGGACGTGTTCATAATTTACATCATTGTGGAAGTGGCATAGAAACCTTTCCAAAACGTGATAACAAAGGTCATGAAAACATCACTGAAGCTTTCATTTTTTGACTAAGTTCTGGATCTATAATGTGACTATTAACTCAAGATCATTCCAGAGTTACAGAACTTTCTGAAGTCCATTCAAAAGATCATCATAACTGTTCAAATATTTCTAACATATATGCAACATCACTTGTTTTGGGAACATTATTAAGAGTAACTTTTTCGTCTGTGAGCAAACAAGCAGGTATCAGTTTAATAATACTATTCTTATTTGGCACTGGCTTTATAGTTCAAGTAAGGGCTTTTCATCAGTTTATTATTAATTTAGACATACGTATAATAAAGTAAATCAACGAGAGTTTAGAGTTGTAAACAATTTATTCAAGACTTAGATTGTAGTTGGTTCTCGATCAATTTTAAATCACCTTTGTGGCAGTTTTAGCTTAGAATATACAATTTCCATAAATCATCTGAGTCAATCTCATTTTAGTATGATATTGTATCTATATTTTCAATACATTTTATAAACACTAGGTGGAGTAGCAAAAATTTCAATATCACTCATATTGTATTGTTCTACGAGATAAAGTAATTCTTGATACAACTTATGAATACGTGAGTAAAGACTTTTTTCTATTTCGTGTTTGTA
>CALLUT010000018.1 GCA_938010495.1 Candidatus Absconditabacterales bacterium | reverse complement strand
ATTCGAGACCTTTCTGACGAACAAAAAACGGATATAGCTGCACATATGATTAATGATGTGGATACTACACTAGAATATCGAAGTCAGATGTGACTCTCCGCAATTATAGCAACTCTAGGACTCTTGATCAATGCAACCCCTGTTGTGATTGGAGCTATGATCATCGCACCAATTATGAGACCTATCCAATGAGTTGCATTTTCCATAAGCACAGGTAACAAAAAATTATTTTTCAAAGCATTCAAACTTCTCATGCTGAGTATTCTCGCTGGGATATGACTTGCTATCATTATTACACGAATCATTCCACTGACAGAAGTAACGAATGAAATAGCTTCCAGAACTCAGCCTACTTTAGTAGATCTTTGAATTGCGATAGCATCTGGTGCGGTAGGATTCTTGGCTCTCTGATACAAAAAAATGGTTGAAGGTCTCGCATGAGTAGCTATGGCTGCTTCATTGGTACCACCACTATGAGTAATATGAATCTGAATTGCCTTCGGAAGTTTCCAAATTTGATGGTGATCATCAGTACTTTTCCTAACAAACTTAGTAGCAATTATCATCGCAGGTATTCTGATTTTTTATAGTTTTTGATTTTATCCAAATCAGAAAGACGATCTCAAAAGATCAATGAAAAACACTTGATTTGTCTTTGTAATGCTTCTGTTGTTGTGTATCCCATTAGCATCGAGTCTCATATGAATTACAAGAGAGATTAGTACAAGGAAATCAATCAACAAGGTTACGGAAGATTTCTTTGAACAGATAGATAAAGGTATTGTTATAGAAAATTTGACCTATGAATCTACAGCAAGAAAAGATAAGAGCATCTCCTTGTCGCTAAAAGTTCCTCAAGAACAGGTAGAAAACATCACAGATGACAGCAAAAAACAACTGACCGAAGAACTTTCTAAAAAACTAAATAATAACATCGCATTGGACGTTACCTTGATTCCTATCACTTCTGTAACTGTAAAAGAAGCAAAAGAAATGAGTCCAGAACAGAAAATTCGTGAAAATGTTCAACATTATCTCGAGGTAATCTATCAAGATTCAATCACCTTGCTCAATACTGACTATTACACAAAGAATAAACGCTTTGCCAAACTAAATTTGTATATCGAAGATGCAAACGTCGAAAAAAACAAAGTGAGAGAAAACCTCCTAAACTACATTCAAGACCAAGAAGATCTTATCGATATTCTTCTTGTAGAATGGCAAGAAAATTATATAGAAAATGAACCTGAGGAAATCGATGAGATAAAAAACGAAGAACTCAGTCGTCTTAGCGAATCATTCGATGCTCATTTTACTCAAGAAACAAGAATTAACTCGCTAGATATCTTTCATCAAAGCTTAGATTCTTCTCAAAGACCAACCTTAGTCATTGCTCTGAATATAACCTCAACCATGAAAACTGAAGCTCTAGAAGAAGAGCTTAAAAATCGAAAATTTGTCGTTCAAGAATTATTTAGTCAAAAAGTAGAAATAGAAGCTATTGTTGAATACTTAGGAAAGGTAAGTCTATAGCCATAATTTCATACATTCAAAGCTTGTACATATAAAAAAACATAAAAATCGCAAAAACCACTATCAAACATCTCATTTCTACGCTGTATATTTGCAATTTATCCTCAGGAAGATTACTATTATTTAAAATAGACTATTTTTCTTATGTTTTATTTTTCATGAAAAATTGATGTGAGTTTTAGAACAAAAAAACATTCTAGAAAAAGATATAGAAAAAATCATACAGGTCTGCAAACCTCAAAGTGGGGTTATACCAAATTATATCCCAGAACTTGAGCATATTGATGGTCCTTATGATTTAGCTCTGGAGTTACAGATATGTCAAATTCCACTGTACATGTATGAAATACAAAAAAGATTGTTAGCGCACAATCTTTAATCAAAGTTATCTTGTATGCGTATGCTCTTGAAAAAGGAACTCAACGATTTGATATTTCTTTGAATGAAGCGGTTTGATTACCTTTCAATCAAGATCCAATCATGCTATGACATGCAAAGACTGCAGGACATCCACTCAACAATGCATGAGCCTTGTCTTGTGCTGCTTCGATTAGTGACTGGGATGATTTTCTTACCTTTGCTAGACGCTGTTTTTGACATCAAAATATTTGAATTTTAGAAGAAGTTTATACATCTGAGAAATCTCATCGAGAAAACAATATGAAACTCTCGGCTTCGCTTGCTGCAGCTGGTAGATACCCAGCAAATCGTATTCAAGAAGTCTTGGAGATGTATACAAAAGCATGTTCTCTTTGAATCAGCGTAGACGATGCACTTCATGCCTGAAGTATATTGATGAATTGAGGATTTGATGAACACAACAATCGCATTTTACAACACAACACCTGTGTGCTAGTTATCAATGCTATGAATAGTTTTTGACTCTATGAAGAATCAAGTCGCATGAACCTCATGATCGCTGGAACTAAAGCACTTGCAGCCAAAAGTAGCGTCTCTGGGTTTGTTCTTCGAGTAAATCCATTTGCAAGTTGCTATGTAACGCTAGGTCATCATTTAGATATGATTGGAAATTCGGTTTTTTGAATACTTGCAGCAAAAATGCTCAACTCACTTCTTGTTCAATGAGATGCTTTGAGATTAGATGGAAAATCTCAAGAAGATTTCCTGGAACGCTATCTAGATAAAGTAGAAAAATTCACAAAAGAAACATCTCTAGCAAGAATTGATCAGAAAGTTTTTTGTAGACATTCTTGTCTTTTGACCAAAGAAGACGTTTTTGAAATGATTAGCGAAAGCAAACAAGATACTGAAGATATCCTAACGTACATCGATAGCTGTTTTAAAACAAGTAAATACATCTAAGCTTACTTTTATGTCCTGTAAACTACTATGCTCGAACAACAATTACGTACGTTTTATAAACGACAAAAAGATATTCAGATTCAATCAACCATTTGGAATGTTTTGGCAAACGATCAAAATAACCATATGCCTCCACAAGCTCAAAAAACGAGAATCGATCAGATGAATGCTGTTTCGCAACATATGCAAGATTTATCACAACATTTTGAATACACTAGCTTGGTATGATCATTATATAGTCAGTTACATCTCTTGGAAGGAAAAGACGCTCGTAGTGTTCAACTTGCGCAACGATGAATCAATTTTTCATTCAAATATACCAAGGATTTCAATGACAAATTTGCATCAGCAAAAGCGAAATCTCTAGAAGCCTGGAAAAAAGCAAAAGAATTAAACCATCGATCG
>CALLUT010000017.1 GCA_938010495.1 Candidatus Absconditabacterales bacterium | reverse complement strand
ATCTCTATGAAGAAGAATTTTTGTAACATGGTGTTGTCCATCAACTCATACAGGTTCTGTTTCTATACCAAACCATGTATTCACATCAGTTACAGTTTCATCAAACCAGTTTGTTGTATTTGATCGACTATTTTCTCAATCAGTATCTTGATACAATGAAAGTAAGGCTAGACATTCATTTTGTGGTATCGATAGATTACCTTCAAAACACACTTCTGCTTCTCATAAATCAAATCAGAATACAGGGAGCATAAATGTATTTGAAATATTTCATCAATGATCTGAGAGTGATACACTACATCAGTTATATAATCACGTCAATCCTGGAGTAAGAGTAACAACTTGAGTAGATCAATCGTTCCAAACCACCTCAGAGAATGTTAATGACTCACAAATTGGTGATCAGGTTGCGTTTAATACCATTCATGATCATTGAGCATCAACAGCAAATGAATTTTCAGTAACTGTCACATCATATGAAGCAGTGCTCACTACATCAAATGGAATTGATCATGATCATGCACTTACTGGCGCTGAAATATCTCATTGATTATTTATTGATGCAGTTCATAATATTCAAGAGAACCAAGTTACTTGCGCTGGAGTTAATTCTGCATCAAAGTTATTTAAACGATCTAAGTTATTATTGTTAATAGCAAATGAATTTAATGTAGCATTGCTCAATCATGTATTGTACTCACTTGGAACAGATCAAACAAAGTTATTATTATCCAAGTATAAATGTGTTATTCATGAATTACTTCATAGAGAAGAAGGTAACTCTCATGTAAATTCATTTCAAGATAGTTTAATATATGTTATTCAAGTAAATGAATCTCGGTTATTTTCTAAGTCTCATTCAAAAGAATTATTACTAAGGTTTAGAACTTTTAATCATGTAGCATTATAAAATTCTGTTGGAAGTTCTCATGTAAGTGAATTTCATTCAATCCAGAATACTTCTATTGAAGAAAGATTTCAGAAACTAGCAGGTATTTCTCCTGTCAAGAAAGTATCTCTCATCCAAAACTCTTCTAAAGAAGACAGTCATCAAATTGTTGAAGGGATCTCTCATGTGATTTGATTATTACTCAAATTCATATCTACTATGTGTTGAAGATTTGATATCGTCTCTGGGAATGGTCAAATAATATTATTTCAATCCCAATTTGCTGTTGGTCCAAATTCATCAATTCAATCATCCTTGTGCAGGTATAATCAAGTTATATGTTCTTTAGGATTGGATCCTATTGGTCATGTTGAAACTCAGAACCAATTTTCTACATTCAACGATGTAAACCGGTTAACATCATTGTCCCATCCTCATGATTCTCAATTAGTAGTAGTATATAATTCGTAAAGTACATCACATTCACTTTCTGGAATTGATAGATTTGGATGAGCACAAAATGTTTCTATTGAATTACTTAATTGGAAACTTCATAAAACAATTGGATTTGAAATATTTCCTCAATGATCTTCTACTTGCATCGTACAATTTTCGAAATATGCATCTGTTGCAGAAGCTATAGTAATATCAAATGCTCAGAAATTTTCATCAATTGTGTCTCTTGAAGTAGCATCCACTACTGCTCATAATAATGTACAATTATTACCTCAAGCAAAGACAAAACTCAATCAGTCTCAATTTACATCTACTGCATAAGAATTTTCATCAACAGCAATTTGATAAGGTATTGAAGGAGAAGGATCAATAATTGTTCAAGATCAAACAATAACTGGAGCTGTATCATCTTGTTGTGGTCCAAGATCAAATCATAATTGTCATGATACCCATGATTGCAGAACAGGCTGAACATATGCTGTATTACCAATAATACGGTCAAGATAATTATTTGAAACAATAAACCTTGTTAGATTTGTTAAGTTTGCATAGCTGTCTGGAATTCATTCATGAAGATCGTTTCAATTGAGCCATAGTTGTTTCAATGAAGTTATTGATCCAATAAAGTCTTGCAACAATATAATTTCATTGTTTGAAGCATATAATTTTTCTAATGTTGTTGAAGTTCAAAGTGTTGTTGGAATTTCAGTTAATTGATTGCTTGAGATATTTAATTCTTCTAATGATTGTAATGATCATATCTCGTCAGGGATAAGTGTTAACGAGTTATTTTCAATATTAAGATATTCTAGGAGACTCATAGCTCATATTCACGTATCAATAGATGATATTTGATTATTTTCTAATGAAAGAGAAATCAATGTTGTCAATCATGTAATTGTTGAGTCCATTGAACTCAAAATATTATTAGATAGGTCTAAGATAGCCAATTGTGTGAGTCATGACAACGTTCAAGCGACACTACTAAATTGATTATATGAAAGATTCAATGTTTCAAGTTCAATAAGATTTCCAAATGTACTTGGTAGAATTTGTAATTTATTATCACTTGCATCTAAAATGTCTAAGTCTAAGAGTTGACCTATTTCAGAAGGAATTGATAAAATTCTATTTCAAGAAATATCTAAATTATCAAGTTCAGGAAGTGATCATATTTGTGATGGCAATGCGTTTAGTTTATTGTTACTAATATTAAGAACATCAAGACTATCCAGTCATCAAACTGAACCAGGCAACATTTCTATAAGATTGTTAGAAATATTGAGTGAAGATAAGTTTGTCATTGATCATAGATCGCTTGGCAAGGTTACAATTTGATTTCCTTGAAGATTTATGATTTCTACAGATGAATTTGTACTAAATCAGCTCTCAATATCTGTAATCATATTACCCATAAAGTTCATACTTGTTATTTCAGTCAAATCTGAAAGTTCAGCAGGAAGAGCAAATTGAACATTATTTGTTGGTAACGAAATTTCAGTTATATGATCAATTCATCATACTGAAGAAACTGTAATTCAATACCAATTATTTAGATCAATAGTTTCAAACCATCATGTATTGTCATATCGACTAGATCATCACGTATTAGAGTATAATTCTGCAAGAGCTTCACACTCAATTTGAGGAACTGTTATTCAAGGATGGAAACAGATATCTGAAGGTTGAGAACCAAGATAGAATGCATCCATAGTAATGCTTGATAATGAATCATTGTCACCATGATCAGTTACCGTAAATTCACATCAATCATATAGTCAATCAACACTGCTCGATAGTGAAATAGTTGTTTCTCAATTATTTACAGTAATTCAATTTGAAGTTAAATTACTACAAACTGCTGGACCAGAAATAGTAATTGGCATTCATTCTCAACTAACTGCTCACGCTTCAGAATTATCTCATGCTATCGCATAGGAATTTTCATTAATTGTGAATGTTAAAGAAATATCATCAGTTAATGAGAAGTGTGTATTTGAAGATCATGATACTGTTGGGATAGTTATATCTCATTGGTTCCCAAGCAATAATTCATCTGTTACACCTAGTACCCATGTTGAAAGTGAAGAAGGTATAATAGCTTCATGATTTTCATCACGATCTAAATTATTTGATTCTATTAACAATTCATTTAGTGAAACTAATCAAGTAAATGGTAATGGGATAGTTCATTCAATAGAAGTTCAGGAAATATTTAGCACTTCTAGATTTGATAAACTTCATAATTCTCATGGTATTTCTCATGTTATTCATGTTCAAGAGATTTCCAGTTCTATTAAAGAACTAATATTTCCTAATTCTCATGGAATAGCTCATGTAAATCACGTTTCATTTAAGATTAACTTTTCTAAATTCATAGTACCTAACCATGATGGAATTGTTCAAACAAATTGGTTAAAACTAATATCTAAGTTAGTTAAATTTTGTCCATCTTCTATTCAAGATTCAATTGAACTGAAGGAGTTTGTAGACAATTGAAGTATCTCAAGGGAATTTATTGTTCACAAAATTCATGGAACTACTCAATTAAGTTGGTTTATAGAAAGTTGTAATTTTTCTAAATTTATTAAGTTACTAACAGTAGATGGAATTGTTCAAGATAAATTATTTGATGATAATACAATTTCTTTAACATTACTATCAGAGGTAACTCCAAACCATGTGTTTACATCAGGACTTGTTAACCAGTTTGTATTATCTGTCCAGTTAAATCAATCTGTTGACACGAAGAATTCTGTAAGGGCTATACATTCACTTTGAGGTATAGTTAATGCAGGATCAGAACATACTGTACTAAGTGTAACAGTATTAGAAAGATTATTTCAATGATCTCTTACTTGCAATAAACATCCTTCATATACTCAACTCGCTAATGGAGTTATTGTTAATGAAGCAGTTCAATTAGATACCATAACATCAGTCGATGATAAGTTTGTACATGTAGTTCAATCAATAGATGTTCAAGTAATTTCAACAGACATTCATTCACCATTAACAGCTCAAGATTCAGAATTGTCTCATGCAATCGCATATGATGCTTCATCTATTGTTATATCATAGACAATTGGTGCTGTCATTACAGCAGGAATTTTATCTGTTGTATCGATAAATGGTGGTGTTACATCTGATTGAGTATCAACCTCTTTAGTTAATACAGAATCAAACCATGTTTGAAGTGCTGCAGGATTAAATATCGCATTGTGATCAGCATCACGATTTATGTTATTGTTCTTAAGTCTTAATGACAATGTCGTAGCATTCAAGTTAGTGAAGGAAGTTGGTACTGATCATTCTAAGTTATTAGATCCAAAATCGATTCATACTAATCAAGTTTGATTTCATACTGTATCAGGAATTATTCATTCCAAATTAGTATTATTTACATCAATCAACTTAATATCAACTAACAATGAAAGATCTAGTGGTAATGTCCAAACATCTAATGAAGGATTATCCCTAAGTACTAATCTCGATAAATCAGGTAAAGTCCAAATTCAAGAAGGAATAGTTCCTGTCATATTATTACTTGGCATTGATAACCAATTTAAATTTTGTAATGATCAAATCCAAGCTGGTATCTTAGTTACTAAGTTATCATGAAGCAATAATTTTTCTAACTTGCTTAGAGTCTGCATAGTAGATGGTAGTTCTCAAGTAATTGAATTACCATTTAGACATAATACAGATAGTTCTTGTAAGGCTTCAATTTCAGCTGGTAATGTTCAAGAAAGACCATTTGCGTATGAATCAGATTCTGATCAACAATCTGCGGTAGCATTAAATGTTAAGCCATCAACATGTTGCTGTGAAGCAATGGTTGTTGTGCTAACTCAATACCAGTTGCTGATATCAGGATCAGTTAACCATCAAGTATTATCTGTCCAAGTATCTCATCATGTTGAAGTATATACTGCCTCTAAGGCCTTACACTCATCATAAGGTACTGAAAGTTGATAGTGATCACAGAACTCACATTGTACTACTGCAGGTGATCCATGCTTATAATCAATGTTATTATCACAATTATTATCAATTGTATCTCAACATAAAACAGTTGCTCAAGGATGAACAGTTGCATCTGCATCATTACATTCACCACTTGGGAACGTTCCAGTTGAAGCATTGTACAGTTCTGCTATTTCAGAAGTTTGTAAAGCACGGTTGTAGATACGTACTTCGTCAAGATATCCTTGGAATTTAAAAGAATCTGGAGATCAATATCAAAGAGTAGCAATTCAATCATTTGAATAATCAAGTGTATGATCATATGCAACTGAATAAACTAAACCTCAATCAGAATATAATGACATTGTACCATTACCATCAAGAATTCATACTACATGATGCCATTCTCAAGCATTTCAAGCATTTCATATACTTCATGCTGCATATGATCAGTCATATCTTCACGCAAAACTAAGATTTGTATTACTCAAATCATAACGCAAATAAAATCATCTTGTATCAGTATTTACTCTTTTTGTATATAATGTTCATCTATTATTTGCTGGATCAGTATTTTTAACCCACATACTATATGTTTTAGGTTCTCATGGACCCACATCGAAATCATCATTATCTGCAATAGTAATATTGTGATTAGCAGTTCAATCAAAGTACATTGATTTACCTGAGATACTATCAAAGCTTGAAGTTACTCAATTTAATGTTCAATCACTTGATCAAATATCATCCGTAGCATCTCAATTATCAAAACTATATCTTGCAACTAATCAATCAGTTATTGTTGTTGATTGTGCCTGAATTTTCAACTCATCAGCAGTATAGTGGTCTGCTGGTGGAGTACATTGAGAAGCAATTGTTCAATCACTAAATCCATCTCAATCTGTATCTAAATAGTAATCAGTTGTTGCATCTTCGTCGATTAGATCATCACAATCGTTATCTTGCTCATCACAAATTTCTGTATTTCAAGGATAGTTATTGCCATCTGCATCGTCACAATCATTAA
>CALLUT010000016.1 GCA_938010495.1 Candidatus Absconditabacterales bacterium | reverse complement strand
ATCATATGAAGTGAGACCTCATCATAGATGGAAGAAATCTATGGAATAAAGACAAATTAGAAAATTTAGGTATAAAATATGAGTGAATAGGGAGATAATACTCTATTTCTTCGCTTAATACTCACATAGGAAAACTTGATTTTCATATACTTATTTATATAATTCATTCTCTTTTTAAAAGGCATAAATTATCTACTACGCTACAGACTCTAATTCATGAAAAATATCTTCAAAAAAAACATCAATATTAAGATAATATATTTTATAGCTTTTATAGCTATGATATTAAATATTTATAGAATTAGCCCCTATCTATCATCTAATATACCTCTTTGATACGATCCATGATTATATAGAATAATGTTCGTGGAGTATTTCAATATGCTTCCTCATGTAAACCTAAACAGTTTATCTGAATTTACATCAAGAGCATTTCCTCCTTTGATAGGCTTCATATGAATCATTTTTCAATCAATAAATATAAACGTAGATATTTTTCTCACTTTTTGAGTGTGATTTTTGAGCATTATTACTGGTTTTTATGTATATCTACTATTAAAAAAATATGGAGCAGTATATTGAATAATAGGATTAACAATATTCTCAATATCTATCATTCAATACCAAACTTTTTGGTGGGCATATTCGAAGCAAATAATATGAATCTTATTCATGCTTTCTAGTTTATATTTATTAGAAAAAAAGAAGATATTTTTATCTGTACCCCTAATCATAGGGGTTTTTACATTACATAGACCTACATGACTTTATTTCCTATTAAGTTTTTTTATATATAAGCTTATAAGATTTTTTTATTACAAAGATAGATATGTATCTGATGGAATTGTGATCTTTATATGCGGATTAGTATCTATAATGATATATCTTCCTTTCTTAGATGTGCAAATACTTTCTTTATTTAATGCTGTCACCTCATCATTTGCTTGATGACAAAGTGGTACATTTCTTTCGAAAGAAGATTTTTGAAAATTTAACATTCTTGTGATCTTAGTGAGTATTTACTGACTCTACATTAAATTTAAAGAAAAAGACTTTGATACAATTTTTTGTGGATATGTATTTGGTATAATTTGGCTATGATTCTGACTCTTCTTTTTTACAAGAATGTATATATTTATAGACATATTTATTATTCTCACATCAGCATACGCTTTTGGTAAAATATATGAAAATAATATGAAACATTTCTTTATATTATTTATTATATTTTTTGCACTACAAAGTTCGTACTATTTTTGATTTATACAGTATCATAAGGCCCCTCTCATAGGGGAAAAAGAATTTGAAAAAATAGAAGTTTTAGGTAAAATATTACCCGAAAAATCTTACCTAATGATTACACATAAACACTATTCTCCTTGGGTGTGATGATATTCATGATTATCTGTTATTACACCTGGTTTATTAGGTGACACAAGGTGGAACAAAAAAGAATGGTTAGATTGGTGGTCATGAGATGTAAATACAAAATGTGATATGCTCAATAGCTATCGAGATATAGGTGCTCCTATTTATATTTGGAATTGAGAAAAAGAATCTGACGAAGACCTACTGCTGGCAGATTGTCTCAAGTCAGTAGAAATAAATTGACACCAAATATACAAAGTTACTTATTAATAGAATTAAAATGAATTTCAAAACACTATTAGTTGTGTGAATACTCTCTTTATTATCAATAATAAATCCTTTTAAGGATAATTCGATAATAAATATTATAAGTATATTTTTATTGAGTATTTTTATACTATTTATGCCTGGTTATTGTTTAGTGAAAAATATATTTAAAGAAAATGAAATAGATATAATAGAAGCCTTCGCATTGAGTTTTGTTCTGAGTATATCAATAGTTCCTATCCTAACATTTTGTATAAATCTTTTAGGGGTACCTGTAAATACTCTTACCATTTACTGCATTTCTGCTACAATAATTATTTTGAGCTTTATTATTTATAGCATGAGAAGAAATGAAAAATAAGATAGTACAAAAAATGTTTCCTTATTTGTTAATATTATCACTCAGTATAGTATTTGACTTCTCTAAGATATTTCCTAATTATGAAGGGTTCTTAGTTATTTGAATTGTTCTCTTGATTATAAAAGATATCTTAGAAAACTTTTATAATCCTGTTAATTATAATAGAGTGGTATACAACTATAAGAAGCTTTTCTCGGATTTCGAAGAAGGGAAAACCTCATTTTTTTATACTATATTATTTTTAAATAGAGTTATCTTTTTCCCTACTTTTCTTATCGCATACCTGATTTGCTTAGTTTTAAATCAATGAAACATGGTAGAGTTAATGCCAAGCCTGAGTAAAATCACTGCATGGTCTAACACGTCTCTTATGCTCTGTGTAATAAGCGCAATATTTGTAGTAGTAAAAGAGAAATGAGACACTAGGTATATAGAAGTACGAGAAGCAAATGACTTCCAGTACTTAAATATATTGATGGCTATTATATGTAGTTTGATTTGATCGTTTATAATATTTTCTCAAACTTCTCAGTTAAAAATATTGGCCTACCCGATTAGTATACTTGCTGGAATAGTTATTTTCCTTATTTGATTAAAAATAATCGAAAATAATATAAATGAAGCATCTTAAAAAAAAGAAAAACTTATAATTTATCTTAACAACAAATAAAATATGGAAAAAGTAGTAGTAGTATGAATGTGATATGTTTGATTCCCTCTTGCATGTGCTATAGCAAAATCAAATAAATATAATGTAGTCTGATATGAAATTGACGAGAAAAAAATAGAAATAATAAACAATAAGAAATCTCCAATAGATGATGAGATTGCAGAAAAAGATATACAAGAGGTGAAACTGAGAGCAACGAATCAGACAGAAGAATTATTTGACGCAAAATATATAATAGTCTGTGTTCCAACACCTATTCATGAGGATAACTCACCAAACCTATGACCAATAAAATGAGCCTGCACTACGATAGCAAAGCATTTACAAAAAGGACAAAATATCATCATCGAGTCAACTATAAATCCTGGTGTATGTGATGAAGTAGTTATACCATTATTAGAAGAAATAAGCCAAATGAAAGCCTGAGTAGACTTTGAAGTAGCTCATTGCCCAGAGAGGATAAATCCATGAGATAAAAAATGGAATGTATATAATATCAATAGGAATGTAGGAGCCTCTACTTCTAAATGAACCAAAGAAATAGCTGATTTTTATAGAAGCTTTTTGAATGCAGAAGTGAGAGAGATGAAAGACATAAAGCATACTGAAGCAACAAAAATTATTGAAAACACATTCAGAGATATAAATATAGCCTATGTAAATGAGCTCGCAAAGAGTTTTGATGCTCTTGGGCTCGACATAAAAGAAGTTATTGATGGTGCATCAAACAAACCTTTTGCTTTTATGGCCCATTATCCTGCATGTTGAGTGGGTTGACACTGTATACCTGTTGATCCATATTATCTTATAGAGAGAGCGAAAAAAGCTTGATTTGATCATAAGTTTCTATCACTCGCTCGTGAGATCAACAACTCTATGCCAGAGTATACCGTAAATAGACTTATATACTGACTCAATGAAATCGAAAAATCTTTGAGAGGAACCAAGGTATGACTTCTTGGCCTTTCATACAAAAAAGATATAGCTGATCTGAGAGAATCTCCAGCATTAGATGTAAAAAAGATATTAGAAAAACATGGTGCTATCGTCGAAATATTCGAACCATTTAACAAAGAACTATCAACGACAACGTCACTTGAAGAATGTCTAAAGAAAACCGATGCTATTGTGATAGCGACAAACCATAGCGTTTTTGAACAGGGTTTGACTCCAGATATTTTAGAGTCAAAT
>CALLUT010000015.1 GCA_938010495.1 Candidatus Absconditabacterales bacterium | reverse complement strand
CGAGATGACGCACCACTCAATGATACAAGCAAAAATTTCGTCATCACCTCTTTGGATCCCACTAGTATTGCTGGGACGAGCAGTCAACCAGACTCAGAGCTGACTATATGTCTAGAAGATACAACATGATCTAGAGATATTTTTTATCTTACCACAGATGCGAGCGGATCATTTGTCTACACACCAAGTCTTACTTCATATACTTCACCTTGGATCAATGTATGAATAATGCTGCATAATAATGACGGATTGGATATTGATCATCATAGTCTGATGCTGGCAAAATAATTGTCTAATACACATAATATTATTTTTATAAAAATAAAAAACGTATCTAATGAATAGCACTAACTCATTACTCTTACTTGCATCTCAGCGTGCATATTTACTTTTCTTTCTGATTTTTTGTTGTATGTATTCTTATTGATACACATACTGTCAGGATTTTGGTACTGCTTGCGATGATGGAAGTCTTGCTACGACCTGAGATATATACAATGAGTCTTGTGAGTGTATAGGCGCTTGATTTTGTGGCAACGGTATTGTGATAGATGATGTAGTGACATATACTTGTAGTATAGAATGACAATCACCAGCATGTGAGACATGGGATGCAACTCGAATTAATAACTGACTGATTGCACACTATACTTTTGATGATGGAACGAGTGTTGATGTTAGCTGAAATTGACATCATTGAATTGAAAAAAATAATGTCCAATATACTCCAGGCATACAAGAACAATGATTATTATTGGACAATCGCAGTAGCTATATCGAGGTAGCAGATCATGATGATTTGGTGATACAAGATGGTGAATCCATAACAATTTGAGCACGATTTTTGTCATCCCCTTGAGATGTTGGAGATATTATCTCAAAACCATGGAATTCTTCAGGAAATTATCATTATAGAATTGTACAAACCGCTTCTGATAATATTTATTTTACAGTAAATGGTTCTTCAAACTGAACTATTATATCAAAAAACGCTCCAATACGTTGAGGACGACATCATGTAATGATGGTGATCACTCCTACGACAATGTCTGCATATATCGATGGGCATCTCATCGAAGAAAAGGCACATGGTATAGCGAATTGGACTCCCGCATCGCCTGGAGATCAAAACAGATCATTAGCAATTTGAACTTTATTTCCATATGGTAATTGATGACGAAATATACCTCAATTTACTATAGATGGTCAGATTGATGATGTACGTATATATGATCGTGGATTGAGTGCTATTGAGATTTCTGCTATATATCATAGTGCAAAAGATATTCTTTGTGTGACCAATGAAGATGATTTATTGTGAAGATATACTTTTGATATCTCCAATACTGATGATGTTTCTTGAAATGCAGAACATGGCACGTCTTTTGGTTGAGTGACTTACGTGGATGATCCAGAAAGATGAATAGTGACTGCTTATGATGGTATAGATGACTACATCCGTATAACCAATCAGGATCTAGTGCCTTGAATGAAGAGTATGACTTACGCTGCTTGGGTAAAATCTGATCAAAATACAAATAAAAGAATAGTATCTATGAGACAGGACGCTGTATGACCTGGACCAATAAATAGAAAGTCTACAGAGCTGTATGCAATCAACAATAGGTATCACTTTGATCTAACGGATGGTATCTCATCTGTGCAGACTGTTGGATGACCTTCTGTGGCTTCAGACAATGAACGACATTTTGTTGTATGAGTGATTGACAGAATAAATCAGCTAAATCTATTATACATAGATGGTGTCTTGGAAGACTCAAGAAGTATAGCTTGATTGTGACCAATTGATCCTATAGGGGATATGTATATTTGAATATTCAATAAATTATATGCTCCATGGGTATGAGAATTAGATGATATTTCTTTTTATGAAAGAGCTTTATCGATTGAGGAGATACAACACATGTATCACGAGACTGTAGATGGCACAGAGATATGCGTGGATAGTCTACAGTCTTGATTGGTGGCTCACTATGCGTTTGATGGAGATACTACAGATGAGACAGGCTTTCAACATGATTGAACAATGCAGGGTTGAGCAACTTTTGAAAATGATATAGATAGAGGCGATGTTATAGATTTTGATGGAATAGATAGTAATTTTGAATGCGGTGAGGTGCCACTGTCGTATAATCATCACACAGTGTCTTGATGGTTCAATTTTGATGATGTTAGTTGATATAATACAATTATCAAGTTTCCAAATACTGATATCTGACGATGATCATCTGATTATCGATTGTACAATGATGTGAGTGGACGTTTGTCATTTCGTTTTCATTGATCTCAAGATGCTCGTCTAGCTCCATTCAATTCAATATTTAATGCATCAAATCCTTTGAGTCCCAATCAACGATATCATATCGTGGCGACCTACGATGGTGACAAGCAAATATATACATTGTATGTAGACGATGAAGTGTATGCTGTATATAGCTGAGTAACACATCCTGCATGAAGAAGAGTGTGATGTCGTATCTGATATAGTTCCAACAATCCATGAAATGATTATTATTTTGATTGACGTATGGATGATGTGCGTGTATACAATCGCACCTTATCATCACACGAAGTATCTGAATTGCATAAATACACTCGTAGTGAGCCACAGCCACGTCTATGGAAAAGGTCCGATGACTTGTTGGCACACTATTCATTTGATGATATGACAGTAGACGATCAGAGTTGATTTGATCATCATGGTCTGTCTCAAAATTGAGTTACATTTGTGAATGATGCTATTAGATGACAAGTCATGTCATTAGATTGAGTCGATGATTTTGTGAGTACTGAGATTCCTAAATTGAGATCTACTCAAGAGTTTTCTGTTGGATGATGGATCTATAGTGATGGTACACAGAGTGCCAATTGAGCCTCATTATTTCGAGTGTGACCTGGCACTAGTAACTGATTTGCTTTAGAGCCAATTACTAATCATATCCGTGTCAATATTTGAACGAATTGATTTTATTCGAAATTATACTCACCTTTGATACACAACAAACGACAACATGTATTTTTTACATACAAGGAATGAACATCATTGTTATATAGTGATGGAGAACTTGTAGATAGTACTACTGTAGAAAAACTAGAATTAAATAATATATCACGCACATGGATAGGTCGTAGGTGATGACACCTGCAAGATACGTTTGATGGGATGATAGATGATATGCGTGTGTATGATCGTGCGATCACTCAAGATGAGATTGAGTTGCTGTATCTCGCTGACGGTATAGAGCAGTGTGACGATACAAATACAAAGGACAATGATAGATGTAGCAAT
>CALLUT010000014.1 GCA_938010495.1 Candidatus Absconditabacterales bacterium | reverse complement strand
CAAACCACATCTCACTCATAATATTCAGAATTTTCATCAAAAAGATCATATCATTCACAATCACCAGATTCTGTTTCTGGTATCCATCTTCATCACGTACACTTTTGTGTACTCACACATCATACTTCACTTAAATCAGAATCAACTCATGCAGGTAAATCTCAACATTGGCCGTCATCTGCTCATCCACATCACTCCCATCTTCCAGAACAAAAATTTGATTCTCAATTAGATGAGTTTGTGTTACATATAGGACTTAATGACTCTCACAAACTTGAACTTCAAGTGCACTGATTCTGATGTGGTCAATCACAGTCAGTATCTACTTCACATCATTGTCTACACTTTGATTCCTTATAACAAACATATCATGAATCACAGTGATTGTCATCAATACACTCTGTACAAAATCCAGTACTTTTACAATAAGGTTTACTACTAGAAGTGCAATCGTCATCCGTACTACAAGATTGAGCAAAAGCAAAATTCATCATGAATATTCATGTTACGAAGAGTCAGATGAGAATTTTGTTTTTGTTTTGATTCATGCGTTATGTTAATAGCGATTAAATATCATCTATATCTAATTCATACACTTCTATTTCCTGAAAGTACGAACCTGGATTGCTGTCTTCATCAATCTCTAACTCAAGTAATATATAATCTTCATCTCATGATTCTATTCATCTAAGGACAATATCTTCATCTAAAAACTCAGTGTTTGATGGGTAATCAATAATAGTTATTCAATCATCAAGCATATTTGTCACTATGATATCTTCTCAAAATCATTCATCAGATTCATTCTCAAAAGTAATTTCAACCTTAATAGTATCACCAGGGTAAAATGGCTCACTGTCGTAAAATTCATATGAAATTTGATATCCTTTGTAATAATTTGATGACTGTACAGACAACGATTGAACCGGTGTGAATAAGTTCGTACCAAAAATTATTGCTCAAACAAGCAGGCACAGTACTACGAACGACTGAATTACTGATTTATACAAATCTTAACAGATAAAATAAAAATCTTTCACTTATATAATCAATCTTATAGAGAATCTTCAGTCACACAAAAATAACATCAAAATTATCCTTAAATAACTTGACTTTCATGATTTATTGTTTTTTTATAAATAAAAAACACCCTGCTCTTGCAAAGTGTTTTTGATAAGATGTAATTATAATCTTATTGTATTTCTCAGTACGAGATATCATAAAATAATTTCTTTCATTTTCATACCTTTCTTTCAAAATTATATCGCTTCTTTCCTCTAAAAAACCAAGTTTTTTTGAGTGTGTCTGGATTCAATTCTGCAAGATCTCTAATAGAAACATGATTCTCTCAAATCTCATTTATATCATCTGGATCGATTGTTATTCTCAATCTATCACCCCTTTTTCTTTGTTTATTTTTGAAAAACTCATCGGTAGTTTTTTTGATAGTAGTTTTAATGTGATGTAATACATCTGTTGTCAGTAATTCGATCTCTCTTTGAGTGAATTCTTGAGTATCGTTTCAGTCCTCAAAGAAGTGATCTGAATAATTAGTTCCATCTAGTTCAGTTATCAGCATATCATCTCAACCAACCATATGTTCATCTGCAATATTTTTTCTTTTTCTCTTTCATGTTCTTATTGTGGCTGTATTCTTGTTTGCAGCTGTACTTCTACTTCAAGTAGAAAAAGAAAGGTCCTCGTCTTCAAATAATTCAATATCGTTTCAATCATAAGGTGGTAGATCACTATCTTCACGAAGATCAAAAACTTCTCCTGGCATAGTGTCTAGTGTCCTATTTGGAATATTATTTGTTTTTACTCTTGAGTACTTAGCAATCATAGTTCCTGAGTCTCAAGATTCTATAGCAAAAGCAATGTCACTATGGAAATCTCAATGTGTATAATCAGAGCTTTTATGTAGATTATCTAATGCATCTTGCTCTTCTCTTACATCATCAGGTCTTATATCAGGAGCTGATGTATGATCTCTAGCACTTAAATTAGAAGCAGATGAAGATCCACTCTTATTGGATAAGTATTTTTTAGCCATATTGATTATAATAAAAGATAAATAGGTATAATATATATATTTTTATATAAATGTCAAGTCTTTTTATCTCTTTTGTTTTTCTCTTTACTAAAAAAATGCTAAAATAAGCCATTTAATGATATATATGTATGCACTCTCTCTCTAATTATAATTATATACTACCCCAAGAATTAATCGCTCAAACTCCTTCAAGTCCTCCAGAAAGTTGTAGATTTCTCATTTTTGATAAGAGTACCCAAACAGCTAAGGATCATATTTTTGCTGATATTACAGATCTTATTGATCCAAACACACTCATTGTTTTTAATAACTCAAAAGTACTTAAAGCAAGAATTCCTTTACCTTTTGGAGAGATATTTTATTTGCAACAAGAAAACAAATATACCTTCGATGCGCTAGTAAGGCCAGGAAAAAAGTTTAAAGTTGGTCAAACCATCCAAATTACTGATGAAATCTCTGTTTGTGTTGATGCAATCACTCAAGATGGTAGAAAATTAA
>CALLUT010000013.1 GCA_938010495.1 Candidatus Absconditabacterales bacterium | reverse complement strand
ATATCAAGAAGTAATATCATTCACATGTAAGACCCTAAAATCATTAGTAAATATCATAAGTATTCACTTGATTCCCATACACGAATTTTACCAATAAACATTCTTAATTCAACTATTGAAGACAGTCTAAAAAACGCTCGTGTAAGCACAACAAGTAAATAGGTTGCTACAACTTTTACGAAAAAAACAATATATGATTGTACTCACGAAAACACATGCTGGGCTACTCTATTGTTTCACATCATCATTTTATGTACTGCAAGATATATTCAATGAATAACTCACCAAATAACGAATCATCGACTTGCACCATGCCATAATCATCACAAAAACATTGTGACAAACAAATTTATATACGTTCTGGTTTTTCATTTTCTATTTCATCACAAAGGGATATATAAGTAATCTTTTAACCAGGAAGACAATGAAATATGTCGTCTACGTCGAAATTCTGTTATATTTGTTGAGAAATATGGTGTATCAAAATTCTTCATAAGATCGATTCAAAATAATTTTGCCGTACCTCTTGCGATTTTACTGTATCAAGCGAAATCAGCATAAATTTGAATAGAAAACAAAAAGAGTGCAATAATCAATTCTGATCATGTAAAATATTCTATATTACCAAATATCGAATCTACTACTCTTCATGCTGTATCACCTATCATAACTTTCAAAAACAATCCTGTAATAATCAATACAATCGCATCTATTACTTGTTGTTTAGATGGCAATAATGTAGATTTAATCTGTGGGATCAATGAGCTAGCTCTTTCTATAGGTCCTGCAACCAACTGTGGGAAAAACGAAACAAATACAGAAAAATCTAAAAATGAATATGTAGGTACCATCTTCTTACGATAGATATCTATAGTATACGACATCGTTTGAAACGTATAAAAAGAAATACCAACAGGCAATAATATATACAATTCCGTAAATGATGCAGTTCATCAAAACAAATTTACTAACTGAACAAATGAATCCGTAAAAAAATTGAAATATTTAAAGAAAGCTAAGAATCATAAGTTAACAAAGACAGAACACATAAGTAATATTTTTCTTTTACGTTCATTCTCCGTTTCATGAATTTTTTTTCCAATAAAAAAATCTACACATGTGGAAAAAAAGATAAGTAGTAAAAACCTATAATCCCAATATCCATAGAAAAAATAACTACCAATAAGTAAGAATGAAACTCTCCATTTTCTATTTGGCAAAAAGTAGTATACCAACAGGAACACTACTAAGAATATAAGAAATATATAAGAATTAAATAACATAGAGTAAAACCACTAATTTAAAAAGAGAACAATCATTCATATGTTCATTTTACATATGATTTCAAAACACTAAATGATCTAATTCACACAATAAGATTTTTTAAAAAATTTAGTGGAATGGCAATAATTAGATAAATATATTTTCTTAATCATTCCAAATTTTTTTTTCAAAAAATAATTAAATTTCTTGAAATCAAATATGCTTGTACAATTGACATAGTATCTTTTCATTCATTACCAGCGCTCGCAGATTTTTTATGTTCAATAATAGCATCAGGAACTACTATACATTTCCATCATCTTTTTCTTGCTCTATAACAGTAATCAGCTTCTTCATAATACGCAAAATAATCTTCGTCCAACATTCATTGTTCATCTAGCAACTCTTTCTTTATCATCATACAACATCATGTAACATAATCTGTTTGATACGGTTTCATATTCTCTAGTGTCGATTTATCATTCTTTTTTCATTTATGTCTAAATATTCAAGTCCATTCACTGATAATTCATCAAGCAAACCATAACTCATCTGATTTATAATAGGTAATTGCAGGTCATATTACTCATATCTCTCAATCTCAGTCGGCAGTAGTTACTAGTTTTTCTAAAAACCCATTTTTAGCAACCGCATCATTGTTAAAGAGTAGAAAATAATCACATCATAATTCTTGCGCTTTCTTTATTCAATCGTTACATCATCAAGCAAATCCTCTATTCTCTTTATTTAAAATAAATGATATTCATAATCATTCATACAGCTTTTGAAGCTTTATTCATTCATCATTTTTTGAATCATTATCAACTACAATAATTTCTTTGTTTGCATAACTGTTCTCTAAGAGAGAATCAACACATTCTATAGTATCATCAAGTCAATTTCGATTGATTGTTATTATTCATATTTTTTTCATTCCTAATCACATATCTTACTATAAAATACAATATATTTTTTTACAATAGTTTCCCATGAAAATTTATTTTTAACTTCGTCAATGTATATTTTGACTAATTCCATATCTAAAGATTTTATTTTTCATGATAAAGATTCTCATTTTTTAATAACACAATATTGATTGTCAATAATCTCCGTCAATCATCATAAATCACTCACAATCATAGGGATTTCATATCATAATCCAAGTGCCACAACTCAACTCTGCGCATCAAAGTGCGTATAAGGCAACACTAACAAATCACTTGCACAAAACACATCCGTAACTTTTTTGTGAGGCAAGAATCACTCTATTCTAAGGATATTGTTTCCTAATCATTTTTTATCAATTATATACTGATATTTATCTCGATTTTCTCGACATTTACCTGCGATAATTAATATATACGATTTATCACTTTCAAGAAGTTCTCCTAAAGCATCAAGCATTGTGTCCAATCATTTATAGGGTCTAATATGACCAAAATTTAATAGTACTTTTTTTTCATTTCAAATTCATAAGTTTTTTCTTGCTAGTTCTTTATGTATTGGTTCTACTTCAGGCATGATTATTCAATGTGGAAAGATAGTAATATCTTTTTTTGTTCAAATAATTTTTTCTAGTTGTGTTTTGTTATCTTTTGAATGAACGATAAATTTATCACCAACACTATACACAAGTTTGTCCAACCAAATTTTCCAAAAAGCAATCTCATGAGGTTGCACGTTATGTATCGTTATTACAACTGGCACTTTCTTTATATATTTACTAATCAATCATGCAACAATGTAAACTGGCGAAAGAAACCAAATCCAATATTGCATATGTAAGACATCTCAATTTACTGAAAATCACGCTCTTACCCAACTTATTGGATTTCGCCATGATATCAGAGAATAATGGATCATATTTTTATACGAAGGAGGATCTATATTTTCTTGTTTTGGATTTCATCAAGGATATAATTTTTTTGGATACATAGATGAAAAATCTAATACTTCCACAGAAACATAGTTACAAAGTGATTTAACTAATCATGTTACATACTGACTTACTCACTTCCATGGAGGCAACGGTCACAACAATGTTACTTTTTTGTTATTCATTCTAGTCTTCATCTAAAACGACGTAATCTCTACTACTATGTGTTTTTTCTCATAATCAATCTACAATAGTTACTCACAATTCTTTACATACTTCTACTTCTGGTATATTATCAACAAACCTATCTCATCATTTGGCAAAAATAATATTACAATCAGGAGATTCTTCACGAATAAGAGCAATAGTTTTTCTCAATGATTCACACATTGATAAATCTTGATCTACACCAAGAACAACTTTATCAACTGATCACAATGCTCATACGATATTCATCCTAAATTCTTCATTTTGAAATGAAGGTTTTCATCTTTTTAATTGTGCTTGATGATCGTTATTAACCATAACTCGTAATTCATCTCAAAGTGCCTTTGATAATTCAAAACATTCTATGTGTCAAGGATGAATTGGATTATAGTATCAACAAGTAATTACATATGTTTTTTTTCAAGTAGTATTCATAGATTTTATGGTAATAATTTAAGGCGTTTTTGCCAGATAAAGTTAGTTTACTCTACATGCGTATTCTTTTACTCACTGCTTCCAATCAGGCATTGTATATGTCTCATCCTCTGAGAGTAGAATGCTCCACTGTGGTCTTTCAGCTTTCGCCGGATACTCATCACTACTACATGGGTTGATTGTTATTTCTTTTTTTACAACACGCATAATTTCTTGAGTAAATCAATGCCATGTTGTTGGCTTTCAGCTATTACATCAATGAATTACTCTTCAATAATACGACTCGATATTTTTTAAAATATGAAGCAGGTATTGAGCTAGATGGACAGTATACGTTGGCAATCAATATTGATCGTTTACTACTTTTAGTTGATCATATTTTTCACTTAAACTCAACATGGTGTTATAAAAATTTTTATATCATATCCCTCCCCCATATAACCAACTTGTTCTTATAACGATGGATTTTTGATTAATTTTCAATGCTTTCTTTTCTCATTGTGCTTTTGCTTTTCAATACTCATTGATTGGATCCATAGCGTCATCTGGCAAGTATCAGGATTCTTTTTTTCCATTAAATACGTAATCAGTTGATACTGTAACAAATGGGATATTAGCATCCGATGTAACTTGTGCTAATATCTTTACTCAATCAACATTTACACTATAATTCAATTCTTTTCAGATATCTTCAGCATCATCAACAGCAGTATATGCAGCACAGTTTATGACAAGATCGGGATCAAATTGTTTAATAACAGCTCTAACTGAGTCTTGATTAGTTATATCGCACTCTTCTTTATCCACTCCAAAGACTTTATATCAGTTTTTTTCTATCAGAGAAATCAAATCATGTGCAAACATTCACTGAGATCATGTAATTAGAATTTTTTTCATATTCTAATGCTATGATTGATATAAAAAATATTCTGGCAGTTCATCTCGCGGTTGATACGCAATATCTTTCTCAGAAAGTATTGGAGTTTCGATTCCATACTCATCAAAATATGTTTGCCAATCTATTCACAGTTCTTCGTCATTCCATGTAACTCATCATTCTCCTCCAGGGTCATAAACATCTGAAACCTTATAGAGAAATTCTGTATTGTCTTCCAAACATAAAAATCAATGGGCAAATCATTTTGGTACAAGAAGCTGTTTTTTATTTTCTGCAGACAACACAATTCCATACCAATCTCCATATGTTTCCGATCAGATTCTACAATCAACTATCACATCATACACAGATCATGTAACTACTCTTACCAATTTATCCTGATGTTTTTTCGTTTGAAAATGTAATCATCTCAACACTCATTTATTTGATTTGCTATGATTGTCTTGCACTCGATTTATAAAAATTCATTTATCTTCAAACCCTTTTGCAGACCATGTTTCCATAAAAAATCATCTATCATCTCAAAAGATTTTTGGTTCAAAAATATACGCTCAAGATAATGGCGTTTCAGTAAATAATGCCATTTTATGTATCAAGTAGACCAAGTAAATATTTTCCATATCAACTCTTCACTAATGGTTTAGCCAATGTTCTTAGTTGTTCATCACTTATCCATCATTGTCTCCAAGCAGCTTCTTCTGGACATCCTATTTTGAGTCCTTGTCTTTGCTCTATTACTTGAATAAATTGCGAAGCTGCCATCATACTATCTATTGTTCATGTATCTAACCACGCTGTTCATTTATCTAATACTCCAACAGACAATGTTCATTGTTGTAAATACCAATCATTTACTGAAGTAATTTCTAATTCTCATCTTTCACTAGGCTCTACATTTTTTGCTACTTCAACAACACTATTATCAAAAAAATAAATTCAAGGAACCGCATACTTTGACTTTGGTTGTTCTGGTTTCTCTTCTATAGAAAGAATATTTCACGATTTATCAAATTCCACTACTCAATAACGTTCTGGATCAGAAACTGGATATGCAAAGATTTTTCATCATTGTGGTGAAGTACTTGTACTGAGTAAATCGTGGAGGTTTGATCCATAAAAAATATTGTCTCATAGTACCAAACATACTGAATCTCAACCAAGAAAATCTTCTCACAATATAAATGCTTGAGCCAATCAATCAGGAGATGGTTGCACTATATATTCAAAAGAACAACCTCGTTGAGATCAATCTCACAAAAGTGATCTAAATGATTCTTGATCTTGTGGCGTTGTAATAATTCATATTTCTCTAATTCATGCATCAAGCAAAGTAGTCAATGGATAATATATCATTGGTTTATCATAAATTGGCATTAGTTGTTTACTAATTCCTTGAGTTATTGGTCGTAGTCTTGATCATGTTCATCAAGCTAATATAAGTCCTTTCATTGTACTAGATTAAGCTAAATATTTTTTATATCGTTCTATAGTTTTTTGTATTCATTCTTCAAATGTTATTTTTGGTGATCGTCATAACTGAGTTGTTATTTTAGTATTATCAATAGCATATCTTCTGTCATGTCCTGCTCTATCTTCTACGTATTGAATCGATTCTTCTCACTTATCAAATGCTCACAATAGTATATCTGTAATTTCTCTATTAGAATACTCATTGTTTCATCATATATTGTATACTTCTCAACTTTCTCACTTATTGAACACTTTCCATATAGCATCACAATGATCTTCTACATACAACCAGTCTCTCACGTTTTTCCCGTCTCAATATAAAGGAACTTTTTCTCAGTTCATCAGGAGATTAATAAAACGTGGGATCAATTTTTCTGTATCTTGATATGGTCAATAATTATTTGAACATCTTGTAATAATAATGTCAACTCCATACGTTCTATGAAAAGCATGTGTAATCATATCACCTCAAGCTTTTGAAGTACTATACGGAGAATGCGGGTGTAAAGGAGTACTTTCAGTAAATTTGATAGACAAGTCTTCTAGTGAAAGTTCACCATACACTTCATCAGTTCAAATATAATGAAATCTCTTACAATTATTTTCTTTGTGACACAATAACAGGTTATTCGTTCCAATTATATTGGTTTCCAAGAATATACTCGGATTCTTGATACTATTATCTACATGAGATTCAGCAGCAAAATGAATGCAATCAGTAATTTGATAGGTTTCATATACTTTTTTTAGTGCATCTAAATTTCTTATATCACATTGTATAAAACGGTAATTATCACTATTTGTGACTTCTTCAGTTATGTTCTCAAGTTTACCTGCGTATGTAAGAGCATCTAAATTAATAAAGAAAATATCTTCGTGTAACAACACATATTTATTCAAGAAATTTGCACCAATAAATCCTGCTCATCCTGTTACAAGGATAGTTTTTGAAAAAAGCATTATTATTAACTAAAGTAAATAGAAATACTATATAGTTTTTATACTATTTTTCGAGAGGTATATCTTGTGAATATAAGAAATTTGATTTTTTAATTTCTTGATTTAACTTTTTCATAAATCAAGGTATAAATTGATTAATGTTAGCTTTTTCAATTCATAAGCTTGTTCAGATATTTCATCAAACAAGTTCCATTTTTGCTTCGTTTCAGTTAACTGCTTCACACAATAAACCATAATGTCACAATACTCATTTTTTTCATTGTCAATTATAGTATGCAGATATGATATGATCATCTAATCTTGGATCTTTTTCTTTTATGATTGATATAATAATTTCTTTTGATCTAAGAATATCATTTCATAAGGAATCTTCTATTGGTCAAGATAATAGAAATCTTATCTTATCTCACAAAATAGGTTGTCTTTGTAGTCAGTTATCAGAAGTTGTTGATAGTAACATAGTGTTTTTTTAATATAAATACTAATACTTATACATAAAAAATAATAAATGTCAATTTCAGTCAAAAGACTGAATTACTAACTCGGTAATGATCTAACATATGACCATTGTGCACGGATTGCGTCTTCAAGAGAATCGGTTGCTTCCCGTTTAAGTAAACGTTTTGCTTTATCAACATTAGCATATACTACTCATATATCTCATTGTCTTCTTTTATCGATTTTATACTCTAATGGTTGTTGCGTTGCAGACCTAACAATTTCAATAAACTCAAGCACTGACAATCAATGTCCTGTTCACAAATTAATTTTATCATGAGATCATCAACCAGATTGTGATTTACTATATTCCAATGCTGCAATATGTCATAAAACTAAATCATTAACGCTTATGAAATCCCTTATACAACTTCAATCAGGAGTATCCCGATCTCATCAGAACACACTCAAAATTTCACGTTTCCCAAGTAAAGTATTCATAACATATGCAATGAGTGATTTATTACTATAACGAATATCTTCTCAAATTTTTTGAGAACTATGAGCTCATACAGGGTTAAAATATCTAAGAGAAATAGCAGAGAGGTCACTCCACTTACAATATGTATCAAGTATTTGTTCAACAAGAAATTTGGTTGATCAATATGGATTAGTAGGTTCTCATATAGGAGATTTTTCATCAAATGGTGCTGGATAAGCACTATTATATACTGTTGCACTCGAAGAAAAAATTATATTTTTTACTCATGCTTTCTCCATACATTGCAATAATCTAACTGTTCAAGAAACATTATTTTCATAATACAATAATCATTCATCACAGCTTTCTCAAACTGCTTTATATCAAGCAAAATGAATTACTCATTCTATCTCATGATCTATTAAGAGAGTAAGTAATTTATTTGAATCTGAAATGCTATACTTATAAAAAACAACTTCTTCTCAAGTGATTGCCTTTATGTTTCTAATAGTATTTTCTGAACTTCTTTCACATGTATCTATTCATACAACGTTATATCAATGTTCTAACAATCACACCCACATATGTGATCATAAAAATCATGTCGCTCAAGTTACTAGTATATTTTTCATAGACTTTAAAAACACTTATAATTATAAAGACCTATTCTTCTTCCAGTAACAGCAATCACAAAAAGAAGAATAACAAAACAACAATATTTGCAATAATCATTCAAATCAGTCATAAGTGTAATGCTTTTAATAGTACTACATATCATCAAACTGCAGAACATATAATTGTTAAAAAATAATAGAAAAATTTCATATGTAATGAGTAACGATGCACGCTATACTGTTCTTCAATATCTTCTCATCATACCATACTTATAGCACTAAATAATATACCTGTTAATAAATATGTTTCATCTATCAATAAAAAAATTGACGACACATGTAAATTCATAAAAGTCGTTTGCTCTATAAATAAATAGAGTAAATACACTGTTAATAAAAATGGGAATATATATTTTCTAACCAAAAAAGATAAGGCTTTGTATGATGACAACTTTCCTTCAGATACATCATTAGTCAATAAAATTCGATCAATTTTTTCCAATAATACTCATTGGTTATAGCGAATTTTCCCAAACAAAAACATATCCTTAACAATCAAAAGTGATGGAGCAAGAATTCGCATAAATATATACGGCAAAGACCAATTATGTTTCCATGATCAGTAAAGACATATAAATACTATAATGTATAGTGATAGGGAAATAAGTGTTTTAATTTTCATAATTTTATTGTATATATTTACCTATTTTTTTCAATCTGTTAGTTCCCAACTGATGCGCTACAAGAACTGTGTACAAATGTATAAGGTGAAATTTCTCATCACAGAGTATACCACACTCACCCCTTACACACTCTTGTTTGACGTGGACAGATATCCTCTCAATCTTCATGTACTCCTGTTACTGACTCATATTGATAATACGTACCTCTTTGATTATGAGCAAAACTTGATCAATCAGGTCATACGCATGCACTTCAGTATTGTACACAACTTTCATAGGTAAATGTTCATTGTATTGATCAATACTGGCAAAGCCTTTCTTGTTGTTGGCATTCATCAGGATACACAACCTCATCTTTTTCAAAAGCGATTATTGTGTCACCATGACTCAATGGATATTTTCCAAAAGGATGAGGACATCTATGTGGTCATTCTTGAGGTATTGGCTGAGCAACTATTGTTTCTTTTTCCTGGAAATTTTCTTGTTCAACTTCTTTATCAGAGTCTAATTCAACTCAGTCTAATTGATCGTTTTGTTGGTCATTAACTTCAGCTATAAAATCTGTGTCTGGACTATTATCAGA
>CALLUT010000012.1 GCA_938010495.1 Candidatus Absconditabacterales bacterium | reverse complement strand
GCTTCATCATATTTTTTTTGATAAGAGAGAGCGTTGATATTTATATGACTAATACTGTGAGATGAGACTTCAATAAGTCAACTGGAAAGTAACCCTTTAATTTCATCAACAGTCATAAATGGATCTATACGTTCTTTTGTTCGACTTGTTCTATTATAAATAATACCATAGTTTGCTTTGATGTTATATCTTTCTAAAATAGGATACATCAATCAATAATTATCCCATCGTCAATCATCAGAAGTGATTATAGTAATGTCTTTGTTTGGGAAACATCATAAATTATATGCTTTTTCAAATTCTGACATAAACATCACATGTGTTTCTCATAATATTTGTGCAGTTGAAAGCACTGACATTTGTTTTTCAAAAATTTCTGGAATTACACTATTTCATGCAACTACGCTTCACTTTGGATCTCGATGTGCGTGTCTTACATAGTGGTACATTAGGATACGAACAGATACATTTTCTGGTGTATAACAAAATTCTATATCTGATCAATTTAGTCTAAGAGAGTTGATTGAAATATATGGTGTCGAGTTGCTTAAAGCAAATATCATTGGTTCTGCATTTGCTGTTGCCATTCAAAATCAAAGAAGGCATATCAATAATGTAAGAATCTTTTTCATAAATTTGTAATTTTGAGTGAATACAAGTATAATTAAGTATTTATCTGTGCCTAGTTGTAATGCATTCAGTGCAAAACTCAAATACATTTTTGTGATTTTATAATCAAATAGATAAGTTTTTTGCTTCGGTTGTGTGAGCAAAGAGCTATATTCCTTATACAGAAAAGGTTGCCATCATTGCTGAATGAAATTTTCCACAAAGTAAATTTGTCCAACAATTTCAAAATAAGTTGAGGTATTTTGGTGATTTAAGAAATCAATTGGTGCATTGATTCAGTTTAGATAAGAAACATTACGTTGTAGCTTCAGACTATGCTGTACAACAAATAAAACGTGTATATGAAGAGTTAACCACTCCAAAATCAGTCTGAGAAACGTTTAAACATGCTGTCTATTCATGTAAAACCTCTGATTCGTTAAAGGATGTTATTGTTACTATGAGAAATGAACTAAATACCCATATCCCAGTATATGATGAAACTGGTAAATTTGTTGAAATGCTTTCTGAGAGTACTATTGCATATCGAGTTGCTGATGAAATTAACGAAAAATGATTACATAGTACAGAACTAACCGTATGAGATATTCCATTAGAAAATTCTAATGATACGTTTGTTTTTGTTGATCAAGAAGCGAGTGTTTATGAGATTGAAAAATTGTTTTCTACAAATCATGAACAAAAGAAGAGATTGTGAGCAGTATTTGTTACTTCTTCAGGTGATGAAACTAGTCCGATCGTTTGAATAATTACTGCTATGGATTTGCCAAAGTTGGCTTCTATGCGTATACTTTAGATATATTTACTTTTGTAGACCAATGAAAAGATTACTAATTGCTTTGTTGATTCCTTTCTTGATGATGATTTTTATTCCATCAACAGTTTTTGCTACAGGAGCAGAGACAAAGGATGAACCATTTGAACTTATTCCAAAAACTAAAGATACTAAGCGACAGGAAGATGTAGTGAAATTACAAAAAAAGAGTAATGAAGATTTCTGGGAACAATACAATGATATCGCAAAATGATATGTAAAAGACAAAGATAAAGAGTGATTATGAAAAATGTTGGCGAGTTGAATTGTTACCCGAGATACTATATTATTACTACTTACAAGTGTTATTAGGTTTGTATCAAACGCTGCATTGGTATTTGGTTCTGCGATGTTCATTTATGCATGATATCTTTATATTTCTTCAGCAATTGCTTGAGATAGTACGTGAAAAGCCAACGAAGCAATGAAAAATGCAGTGATTTGAGTGGTGATTGTTATTTTCTCTTACGCTATTCAAAGGATTGTTGTTGAAGGATTCTTATCCTAAACCTCACATTGAATAATCTCTAAACTTCACTACCTTTAGTGAAGTTTTTAGTATATAAATCAAATAACATGAAAATTTCTCCATCTAATGTAAAAAGAGGAACTATCCTTGATGTAGACGGTAAGCTTTTTAAAGTAATTGATACATCACATACTCATACTTGAAGAGGATGAGCTACATACTCTTTCAAAGTAAAAAATATTATTAATGGATCAAATCTAACATTAACATATAAATCTACTTTCACCTTAGAACAAGCTGAAGTGAACACAAATAGTGCAGTATTCTTATATTCGTGATGAGATACCTATACGTTTATGGAAAATGATACATCAGAAATGCATGAAATTGAAAAAGAAGATCTGTGAGATGTTCTTAAATATATCAAAGAAAATATGGATTGCTTCTTGATGATTCATGAAGGAAACGTTATTGGTGTTATTCCACCAACAAGTATAGAGTACACTGTTATCGAAACTGTGCCTTGAGTAAAAGGTGATAGGTCATCTGCTGGTAAAAAACCTGCAACATTAGATAACTGACTTGAAGTTATGATTCCGTTGCATGTAGAACAAGGAGCAACAATTAGAGTAAACACACTTACTGGTGACGTAATGTAATGGGAAGAAGATGAAGAGGTAAAATTATAGAAAATGTAACAATAGAAGCACTCTGATATGGAGGGGTATGAATCGCTACAAATGAAGAAGGGAAGAAACTCCTTATAAAATGATGACTACCATGAAGTGTAGTGGATTGTAAAGTTGTAAAAAATAAAAAAGATTTTATGGAATGTCATATCACAGCAGTCAAATCTCTTGATAAATGATTGGTTGATTGATCTGCTCGTTGTCCTCATTATATGAGTCCATATGCTGAAGAAAAATGAGACATGCCTGAATACAAAAAATGATGTGGTTGATGTAAACGACAATGAATTTCTTATGAAAAACAATGAGTCCTTAAAGAACAGATAGTACATAGTGCTTATAAAAATGTTTGAACTGATCGTTACGAATTCTATCCAATTGTTCCTTCTCCAATGGAATATGGATATAGAAATAAAATAGAATTTTCATTTTGAAAATATCTTAAAAGACATCCAAAACAAGAAGATGGAAGTTTTGAAAAGTGATTTGCAGTAGAGCAACACTGGAATTTATGATTTCATAAACAAGGAGAATTTAGCAAGGTTGTATGAATTGATAAATGTTATCTTGTGAGTGAAAAGATGCATAGCTTGTACCTCCGTATAAAACATGATTTAGAAACTTCATGACTTCCAGTGTATGATGTCAAAAAACATACATGAGTATTGAGGCATCTTGTTGTAAGAGAGGGAGTACGTACAGGGCAACTATTAGTAAATATTTCACATGCTTCTAATTATTTTCATGATAATGTAGAACATCGTCGTATATGGGAAGCATTGATTGAAACATGGAAAGCAGATGAAGAAATTACTAACCTAGTTACAACAATGGTTTTGACTCATAATAATGGATTGTGAGATAATGTGCAATGACCAGAAGCTGTACTGGAAACAGTTTGGTGAGACGGTCATATTTATGAATGATTACAATTTAAAGATACAGATTTGATAACATTTCAAGTATCTCCATTTTCATTTTTTCAAACTAACACCCATTGAGCTGAAGTGTTGTTTGCTCGTGCTAAGGAAATATTGTGAACTGTAGAATGAAATATTATAGATCTTTATTGTGGTAGTTGATCAATTTGATTGAGTTTTATGCGTCAATGAGTGTGAAGACATGTTCATTGAATTGATATTGTTCCAAGTGCCATCAAAGATGCTCACAACAATGCTAAGATTAATTGACTAGAGAATAAAGCCACATTTCACTGTGGTAAAGCTGAAGTATTATTAAAAGAATGAGTTATTGATGATCAATGTTTTGTTTGAAAGGACGTGATTGTGATAGATCCTCCTAGACAATGAATACATAAAGATGTGGTTACGTTTCTTTGTGATATCAAGAAAAATCATCCAGATCATAAATTGCTCTATATTTCTTGTAATCCAGTAACTATGGCAAGAGATGTAAAAGCACTTTTGGAATGATGATATTGATTGCAATGTATCCAGCCAGTAGATATGTTTCCCCATACACACCATATAGAGGTAATTTGACTTTTGACATAAAAATTAGTGCTTTGTAGGGTAGAATAGTATAATAATCTTTGTTATACTATTTTTACGTTTCTTAAGAAAATATTTTCAAATAAAAAATTAAAAACAAAAATTTTATGAAACATGTAGCAGTATTTATTGTATGTGTCGTCTTTGTATACGCATGTACTTCAGATGTAGAAAATGTTCATGCTGATGAACAGAGAGTATACGAAAACATAGTAAATGATGAGTTAAGTTCATCAAGTGAAATGATTAGAGATGTTGTGCAAGATGATAGTCTAGTGAGCCGTTCATCTGGAACTATCTATTATAATCTTTCTCCGCAAGGGTGTCCCGTTGAGACAGATTATTTATTTGTAGTAAAAGATTGGGGCAACGAACCTCCTATTGCAGTAATGTTATTGTCTCCTACTGGTAATACATATTACATTTCACTGTTGAGGTTAGTTGATTATCAGTATAGATTTATTTCTTTGATAACAAAAGGGCGGTGGTATTGGAGATATGTGTATGAGGGAAGTTATATTTCCACACAACCAGGCGTAGCTTCGTATTATATAGATAATACTACTATTTCTTTTAATACTGATGGATCCGCAAGTGTAGAGTGGTTATTTGAACAAGAATCCTGTTGGATAGAAACATGTGGTCCAGGATGTGGAGCGCATACTTCGAGTAACGGTGAGTACTTTGCTCAAGACTGGGCATGTACGTCTGGTACTTATGGAAAATCTCTATACTCACCACTTGATGGAGTAGTAACAAAAGTGGCTTATGCACCTACGACGTATGGACATTATGTTGATGTTCAACAAATTGTTGGAAATAAAACACTTAAATTTAGAGTTGCTCATTTATCAGCGGTATTTGTATCTGTTGGACAATCTGTTTTTAGTGGTAGTTCAATATTAGGTGAAGTTGGTTCAACAGGAAATTCTACTGGGCCTCATGCTCATTGTGTTATATTCGATATAACTAATGGACAACAAAGCATTGAATTTGATTTTAATACTCAATGTGATTGATTCAAATATAGACTATGAGAAGGTTTTCCTTACTCATAGTTTTTCTTGTAAAAAGAACGATCATTCTAATACTGGTAAGTATATGTTTTAATTTATGAATATTGTCTGTTATGAGAAAACACGTATTGTTATGAGTTACGCTTTTTGCTTCTTAGGTCATAATTGATATAATAAACGCTATACGCCTGATGGACTAAATCTTTATAACAGTCGTAAATAACCTTTTCCATTGTAACTTTCTACTTATATCCATAGAGTAAGAATATTTATTATTCTTACTTTTTTGTTATGGATTTATTGGCTGGGCTTTGATGAGTAAATTATTTTGCAGTATTGATTGCAGTAATTGCAGCAAATGGTGCATGAATGATATGGTATTCTCCAGGATTTTTTGGTAAGGATTGGATGAAATTGTTAGGACTAACCATGGAGAGTTTGAACAACCATAACGGTAAAGTCAGAATGCTAGCAGGAATGTGAACAGTAATTATTGTCGCAATAGTAATGGCATTATTGTTTTGATGAGCTTGAATTAAGACTTGATTGGTAATGTGATTCATATTGTCTGTTTGAATCATTTGAATGAATAGAGCAATGCATTATACGTATGCTCAAAAACCAAAAAAGTTATTTTGGATAAACACATGATTCGATGTTCTAACATTCCTGATTATGTGAGCTATTATTTGAGGAATGTAATTGTTACAAGGTCACTATGCTTACTTGTTTTTAATATAGTCGAATGACTGTCCATCTTTTAATTTACAAACTGTTTCATACATAAGTTTTATAGTGTTCTTAACATCTTTTTGATCTACCATTTCTACAGTAGTATGCATATAACGGAGAGGCAGAGAAATGAGTGCTGAAGCCGTTCATCATCTAGCATATGCGAATGCATCAGTGTCGGTTCATGTATAGGTTGAGGCAGCCATACGTTGGAAAGGAAGTTTATTTTTCTTTGCTACTTTTTCTATAAAATCACGAAGATTATTTTGTACACTTGGTCATACTGTAAGTACAGGTCAAGAACCGCACTTAGTATCTCCTTCTTTCTTCACATCAATCATTGGAGTAGAGGTATCATGGCAGACATCAGTTACGATAGCAACATCTGGTTGAAGACGATGTGCAATCATTTCAGCTCATCTTAGACCAATTTCTTCTTGAACACTATTTACTATATGAAGACAAAAAGGTAATTTTTTCTTATTTTTCTTTAGGAGTCTCGCTACTTGAGCAATCATAAATCATCATGCTCTATTATCCATAGCTCTTCACACTCGATAACGATCATTGAGTTGCATAAACTTGTCTGGGTATGTAATTACTGATCCAACAACGATTCACTTTTTAAGTACTTCTTTTTTTGTTTTACATCAAACATCAATGAAAATATTATCAACTTTTGGTGTAGTCTCTCATGACCAAGGACGAGTATGGATAGCAGGCCAACCAAATAATCACTCTACAGGTCATTTTGTACCATGGATTACGACTCTTTTTGCTGGAGCAATTTGATGATCGGATCAACCATTACGAATTACTGAAATCAATCAATCAGCTGAGATATAATTTACGAACCAACTTATTTCGTCACAGTGAGCTTCAATAACAACTTTATACTTTGCTTTTGGATTTATTGTAGCTACTGCAGTTCAATAGGTATCTACAAAAATTTCATCAACAAAAGGTTTGATATATTTTACCCATTCTTTTTGTCATGTGCTTTCAAATCACGTTGGTGAAGGGGTGTTGATAAGTTTTTCAAAAAATGCGATATCTTTTTTACGAAGTAATGCCATGTGTGCTATACGAATAAATGTTCAATAAAATTATACTACGAATTAGACTGTATTTGTAAAGCAAAATTATTATATTTATTAAGTTTTCTACTTATTAAATAAATCAATGAAAAATTATTCAAGTGTATATAGAGCATACGACTTAAGATCAATCCATAATGATCCTATGGATACAACATTTGCTTATTCATTATGAAAATGAATGTGAACACATGTAGTAAAAGAATACTGAGCAGATTCTGACTTCCTTGTATGATGTGACGTAAGAGATGCAAATCATGAACTTGTTGTTGCATTTATTTCTTGATTGGAAGATGCATGATGCAAATCATGGACTACATGCAATACTGCTGTAGATAGCTTATGAGAACAAGAACATCTTTTATGAGTTTGTAGTACTGCTTTCTTCTATCGATGTATGTATAAATCCTTTCATT
>CALLUT010000011.1 GCA_938010495.1 Candidatus Absconditabacterales bacterium | reverse complement strand
CTAACTTTAAACTTCTTACCTTATTTTGATGACTACTCATATTAATAGATGAATTGTTACTTTGGTTTTACTTGTTGGATTAGTTGTTTGCGGACTATCTATTAGTAGTACTGCAAAAAAACTTGATCAAGTAAATGCTCGTTTGATAGGTATCGAAGCTACTGTAAAATCAATGTCAGCAACATCAAAAACATACCAAACATCAACTACAAAAAACTTTGATGAAATGGCAAAAACATTGAGTGAGCAAGATAGACTAATCACTGAATTAGAAAGACTTCTTAACTTACGTTAGTAAGCTAATAAATCATCAAAAACATTTGTTTTTGGATATCGTTCCAGTATATAGTAGTGTATAGAGTTATAAGTAATTACACTACTATTTTTGGTTATTTTGAAAGAGTATACACATGAATCAAGAAACGCTAACAAACCAGGTATTACAATACTGGAAAGAAACAAATTCGTTCAAAAAATCTATTGATTCTAGATCTGAATCTATGCAATTTTCATTTTTTGATGGACCTCCATTTACAAGTGGTGATCCTCATTATGGACATCTCCTTCAATCAGTTGTAAAAGATATGGTTCCAAGATGGATGACCATGCGCTGATATCGTGTAGAACGTAAACGATGATGGGATTGTCATGGTATACCTGCAGAAAACTTTGTAAATAAACAACTTTGAATTACTTCAAAGAAACAAGTCGTTGAAGAAATTGGTATTCAAAAATATATAGAAGCTTGTAGAACAATGGTAAATCAAGTTAATGAAAATCGACAACGAACAGTGGATAATCTTTGACGTTGGGTAGATATGGAAAACGCTTACTTCACCATGAATAACGATTATATGGAATCAGTGATCAATGTGTTTTCTGATCTCTATAAAAGAGATCTTATCTATAAGTGATTTAAAGTACTATGATACTCACGAGCACTTGGGACTCCGTTATCAAATCATGAAATCAATGAATGATATGAAATTAGACAAGATCCAGCTGTAACTGTAAAACTGACTCTAAACACAAGAGAAGAAAATACTAAACATGAAACCAATACTCATTGAGCAGAAAAAGTAGCAAGATGAATTCTTAAAAATGCTCAATGAGCATATTATATGATATTTCAAGCAAAGCATGGTCATTGGGTGTTTCCTTGATGAAGAGTAGATGCTTGAGAAACTATAGAACAAGCATTGGTTAGAGAGATGAAAGAAGAAGTTTGAGTTGATGTAAGGAATCAAAAATTACTGGGAGTATGACAAATAATTGTTGATAATGGACATTTTTCATCAAGTTTTTATGAGTGTGAGTATTCATGAACTCCAACTATCCAAGAATCTGAAAATCATCCAGAAGGGAAATGGGTTGAAGTTATTGAGTCTGATAATGAACTATGATGGGCTGTTCGTACAGAATGAAATATAATTGATTCTGTAGAAGAACTTGAAAGAGCATTTTGGGATTTGACTATGTTGCAAAAAGATATTCTTTGAAAATGAGCAACAGTTGACGCTCCAATTAGTCTTTTGGCTTGGACTACAACACCTTGGACGTTACCTTCAAATATGTTTGCTGCTGTACATAACGATAATGAGTATGTGTTAGTATTTGATATTGATGAAAAAGAATATTTTGTTTTGGCTACAGTCTTACTTGATAAATTTTATAAGTCTGAAGAATCATATGTTTTAGTATACAGACTCAAATGATCTAGTCTTGTATGATTATCATATAAACCACTTTTCTCTTATTATCATGATGATGCAACAATAGAGCAACAATATAAAGATAAAGTACATCACGTAATACATTGAGATTTTATTACAACTGATTCATGAACCGGTATTGCACATCAAGCACCAGCGTTTGGTGAAGATGACTATAACTTGGTAACCACAATTTTCCCAAGAGAACATGCTCTTGATTGGCTATTTGATCCTATAAACCAATATGGCGAGTTCACCGATAAGGTTCCTGAATTAAATTGAACAAATGTAATTGAAGCAAATAAAGAAGTAGTGAAGATGTTAAAAGAAAGATGAGTCCTTGCAAAACATGAAACAATAAACCATAGTTATCCTCATTGTCCGCGTACATGAACCCCACTTATTTATAAGGCGATTGAGTCATGGTTTGTAAAAGAAACAGACTTGAAAAACGTAACCGTACCAAGAGCAGAAGAAATATATTTTGTACCAGAGACAGTGAAGAAGAGGTTTACCAACTGACTTGCATCAGCACCAGATTGGAATATTTCTAGAACAAGATTTTGGGGGTGCCCATTGCCTGTCTGGGAAAATCCAAATGATCCAGAAGAAAGAGTTGTTGTTGGTTCTATACAAGAAATTTATGAACTCAATAAACCAAAAGCTCAAATTGAAAAACATGAAATATGAGATGAAGTTTCGTATACATTTGTAAATACGTGAAAACCAGTTGATCTTCATAGACCATATATTGATGACGTAATTTTGATCAATCCAGAAACATGAAATGAACTTCACAGAATTCCTGAAGTATTAGATTGTTGGTTTGAAAGTTGAAGTATGCCTTATGGTCAAAATCATTGGATGAAATCTGATCTCACCTCTTCAAATATTTATCCAGTCGCTGATTTTATTGCAGAATGATTAGATCAAACAAGATGATGGTTTAGAGCATTGCATGTGTTGGGTAACGCATATATAGATGAACCAGTATATAAAAATGTTGTAGTAACATGAATGATCTTGGCAGAAGACGGTAAAAAAATGTCTAAGAGTCTCAAGAACTATCCAGACCCAAGTATAGTTCTCAAACAGTATTGAGCTGATGCGTTAAGATTATACTTATTGTCATCTCCAGTAGTAAGATCAGAGCCTTTGAGGTTTAGTGAACATTGAGTTGAACAAATGCTCAAAGATTTTGTAATACCGCTAAACAACGTTTGGAATTTTATGAAAACATATGCAGCAGTAGATGATTGGAAAGATGATGGTACAGAATTGTTTTTCATGAGACATGCTCATTGTCCTCATACTGCTGAAGATTGATCTGCTAAAGATTTTGTTCTTACGGAAAAATGAGAGGCAGAGATTGCATCCGATGAATTTAGAGAATCAGTTATAAGAACAAACCCAGATATAATTTTGAGTTCGGATCATGTTAGAGCATTACAAACAGCCAATTGAGCTCAAAAAGTTATGCAAGATATCCTGTGAAAATCTATTGATGTAGAAACAACAGAACAAATTGCCTTGTGAATGACGGATGAAAATGTATGAGAAGTATACGATCGACTTCGTGAAACATATAAATGAAAACGTGTTCTTATAGTAAGTCACAAAAAGAGGTTTAGACGTATGCGAAAACATATAACATGAAGTGATGCAGATATATATACTGATGAAATGTGTGATCTACTCAATTTGGAAAACTGTGAAGTTGCACCACTGCCTACCCAACCATTACATAATGAATTAGATCAATGGATCTATGCAGAACTTCATGCAATGATCAACGAATTAGATACTGCTATGAATGCTTATACAATTGAACCAGCAACAAAAGTTCTTCTTGGATTTGTTGAAAAACTGACTAATCGATATGTAAGAAGATCGAGAAGAAGATTTTGGGCATCAGGAATGGATCAAGATAAGAGCAGTGCTTATCAAACACTTCGAACAGTCCTTAAAACATATCTACAATGTGCTGCGCCATATGTTCCATTTATCACAGAACATATACGACAAGAAATGTGACATGCAGAATCTATCCATCTTTCATACTGGCCAACTACTTCAAAGAAATGGATTAACGTAGAACTTATGGAAGAAATTACTACAGTAAGAAAAATTATAAAATGAGCTCTCTATGTGAGAGCAAAAAATCAAATTAAAGTGAAACAGCCACTGCAAACTCTTTCATTTAAAGTATAAGTTGATGAGTAGTTTCTGAAAAAAATATAATAATTATTTATGATATGCTTTATCATTTTTTTGATCATTGTCCTTTACTTTAGTATTGGTCTTTGATTGTATGATGAGGAGTACTCTTTCTTATTTTATTGACATTGAATAAAAGATATATATTGTATATTTGACATATGTCACAGAACAAAATTAAGCATTATGAAAATTTATTTTTTAGCTCCATTTTT
>CALLUT010000010.1 GCA_938010495.1 Candidatus Absconditabacterales bacterium | reverse complement strand
ATAGCAAAAGGGGAGGCAACAGATCTGTTTGCTCATCCCAAGGATGATAACGGTCTTGATAGTGTTTTTGGTGCTATCTACCAGACCTATGATGGGGTAGATGTGTATCCAAGTGTTGAAGAAAAAGCGGCTATGGTTCTGTATCTCGTGATAAAAAATCATCCGTTTGTCGATGGAAACAAAAGATCGTGAGCATTTTTGTTTGTATGGTATCTTTCCAAGAATAATATTTTACTAGACGAAGAGGGGAGAGAAAAGATTTCACATCAGACGATGGTAGCTCTAGCGCTTCTTATTGCTACCTCAGATCCGAGCGAGAAATCAATGATGGTGAAGTTGGTGGTGGCGTTGTTGAGGTAGGGAATGCTATAGATTTTATTCTTGTGTGATATAGGAAATCAAATATGAGAGTATATGAGAATAAAACAAGATTCCTCTCTTATGTATCAATATTTTGAGTATTATATCTACTTCTGGTATTGTTGTTTTTTTCTGATATACGTATAGATAGTTATTCCTCGAACATAATTGAAAAAACAGTTCTAGGATTAATACTTGTTTTACTACTAATTCTCTTGGTAGTGGGTTCTTATGTTTATTTTTCAGGAGAAAATCACATATATTTCATGTGTGATGAAAAGAAACTTCTTTTGTCGCGAAGATATGTATGACAATTACAATATTTTAGTCGAGATGAGATTGAATCTGTTGAAATCAAATGAGAAGCTATCATAATAACCTTTTTGAAAGCGAGAGAAAAACCTTATAGATATATTTCAGCTGTTGAAAATTGGCGGAAAACATGAAAACTCGAAAGATCTTTTTCTAATGGATATACTGATGCAGTAGTAAATAACCATCCGAAAAGAATATCCATCAAAAAGAAATATATAAAATGAAATCCTAACATCAGCGATATTTACCTAGCAATACGTTCGTTTTACGAGTATTCAAAATCCTGATCGTAGTCTTTTTATTGATTTTCAATCTATGCCACTATATAATGATAAGTCTAATAGAATGACTGTCTTTATTTCATTTCGAATCGTTTTATATTTTTTGTGAATTGCTTTATTTTTCGTTCTAGAATATGTTTGAATTGATAATCTTGTTTGATACCCAATAATGTCTACATTGTGCTTGAGTTGATCTACTACTTATATCTATTATTGAATTCTAGAAACAATTTGTACTATAAAAAAATGAGAGTTTGCAATCTTGTCTATATATCAAATGATAATGATTATGGTATTTCTTTGTAAAGTTCTTTTTTATTCTGTAAATAATGATTAGAAATTATATGAACACAAATAAACACTCCCTCTGACTTATGATCTTTCGTCAAGATCTCCGTATCGTTGATAATACGGCACTGTTTCATGCTGTACAAGAGTGCGAGCAAGTGATACCTTTGTTTATCTTTGATGATCGTGTCCTTTCTTCTTTTCCTAAGGATGATAAAAGAATGTGATTTTTGCGAGAAGCTTTACAAGAATTGTGAGAACAATTGAAGAAAAAATGATGAAATTTGTACATAGAGCATGGAGATCCAGTAGAAATTATTGAGCGTATCGTAGGGAAATACAAGGTAGATGCGATCTATCGAAACAAGAGCTATGGTGATGGGTCTGAAACAAGAGATCAGTCTGTAAAAAAAATGTATAGAAAGAGCTCGACACCTATCTATGAGTATGTAGATTATCTTTTGTTGGATGAACATGAGGTGGAGCAGAGAAAAGTATTTACGCCTTTTTTTAGAAAACGACTCATGCAACTTCATGAGAAGAATGCAAATAAAGGACTAAAATTGTATCAGATATGAACCATAGGAACACCAAATGTAGATCTTCCCATGCTAGCAGATCATCAACATATTACTTCTTATACTAAGCACCCTCATCGACCTGTTTCTGGCTTTAGAGAGAGCTTGGGAGAGTGTGTGTTGACAGACTATGACACCACGAGAAATCTGCCTGCAGATACGACATGAACGACAAAACTTAGCCCCTATCTCGCGTTTGGATTGATAAGTGCCAAGGAAGTCTATCTCCATTTCTCTCAGTTTGCTGATGCATGTCGTCCATGAAAAGATGTTAGAAAAGAGAAAAAAAATCGAGCTGATGTGATTATTTCCGAGCTTGCATGGAGAGAGTTTTGGCAGCATGTTTCGTTTTATTTTCCAGAGACATCCACAGAGACGCTTCTTGAGTTTCAGTGAAAAAGAAGAGTAGTCCAACGAGAAAACAACAAAGAGCGATTTGAGAGGCGAAAGACGTGAACAACTTGATATCCAATTGTCGATGCATGAATGAGGCAGCTTCTAGAAGAGAATCGAATGCATAATCGTGTCAGAATGGTTGTTGCTTCCTTTCTCACGAAAGATTTGTTGATCGACCGAAGACGAGGAGAAGAGCATTTCAAGAACTATCTGATTGATTATGATCGTAATGTGAATATAGGAAATCGACAACGATCAGCGAGCGTCTGAGCTGATCCAAAGCCATTACGTATCTTCAATCCTATTCTTCAATCACAAAAATATGATCCGCTCGCTGAGTATATTCTTAGACGAGTTCCAGAGCTACAAGGACAACCAGTTAAACCAATTCATGATCCCCTCAAATTTGTGCTAAGATATCATTCTCCAG
>CALLUT010000009.1 GCA_938010495.1 Candidatus Absconditabacterales bacterium | reverse complement strand
AACAAAACCTACAAAAAGCAATTCTATGGAGATTAAAAATACTAGAGGAGCTGGAATAGATTATCGTGAAATACTTTCTCAATTTATAACTCAAGGTGTCTTAGGACCCAATGGGTATGGAAAAGCTATTAGAGAGATTATCTGTAATGCTTCTGATGCAGGAGCTGATAGTATGTTGATCTATTATGATTATGTAAAAGGTGTATTAAAGAGAATTTACTTAAATGATAATGCTAAAGGATTTGGACAAGAAGGTATTAGTTCTGCATTGAGTTTGGGAATGTCTAGTCGAGATAGAAATGATCTTACTACATCTGGTACAAATGGTACAGGTATGAAAGATCTATTGGGTCTCGGAGATATTAACAAAACGAAAGTTTCTGTAGAGACAATATTTGATTTAGAAGCGAAGAGTATGTCTACGTTTGATTTTGATTTAGAATATCTTGTTGGACTATCAGAACAAATAAGAGATCCTGATGACCAAGTAATACAGGTTCCATTACCGAAATCATCTATATGGAGTAAAGAAGTTATGCCTAGAACCACTGGTTCGAATGTGATCTTACATAATCCATCGGTAGATAAGGTATATTCACCTGCTAAATTGATTACTTCATTAGCAAAGTTCTTGTCTCCTAAGCTCGCAAAAAAAGTGAAGGTATATAATCCTAAGTCCGTAGAATGGGTAGGGTTAAAACCTAAAAAGTTTGGTGGTAAACATATTGTACAGACTTATAGAGGATCTAAAATTGGAAGTGTTAGTTTTTCTCTCTTTCTAGAGCCAGAGTATAATTCTGGTGATATAGTGATGTGTGGAGCAGAAAATCCAATTCAAGATCTTGCTACATTTATAAAGCGAAATTTTCCTCAATATAGTGGAGAACTCGAAGTGCTTTTTAGATGTGGAGGATATATTTACGCTCCAAAATTGAATATGTATCGATTATCTTATGGTGTATTTAAAGATACATTTCATAGTTCAGGAGATGCAGCTGAATATGTGTCTAAACTTAGACAGATGGCAGCAATAGTTCGTAAGGAGTTGGATAAGAAAGAAAAATCACCTGATGAAGATCTTCAAAAAAAGATGTTCTCTAGTGTGATGAAAATTAACCAAACTGTATATGGTAAACGAATATCCTCTAAGGTGAAAGGTCTTGATGGGAAAGTGACTTCAGCGAGAAAGAGAAATAAGAGTCTTATCAACTTACACCCAACAACGATTATTCTAGAACCTGGTGAAATCTTTGAACAAGAGATGCGTGATTATGGTCCTTTGGATTATGATGTTTCTCAATATAATTGGGATGATACAAATGCACATATTAACGTTACTCAGGATCCAGGTATGGGTCATAAGGTGCTTTTACAGGCTGGTAACAAAATAGCTAAAGGTTATTTTAGACTTACTCACCCAAGTGACGATATTCCAGATCAGAAGATACTTACTGAAGTTACTGATCATCCTCGTAAACATATTGATGCACCAGGGAAACTTCATGCTGGTAGTGTTTACGAAATTAAGGTGAATGGTATAAAGGGAGAGGTAGATCTTGTGGTGAGATTTTCCAAACCATCAGATAGAAAGTATGGAAGATTTGAAAAAATTGATCGATTTACCTTTCGTTTGTATATGCATGATGAAGTGCCTGAAAACCCTTCAAAAACTTTATTGGTTGAAGCAGCTCACGTATCTGGTCATGTATTTATAGATAAAAGAATACCTTACTTTCCTAGATTGGAAGGGAATGGTAAGCAGCTATACAGTTTTGGTAAGTATCTCTTTGAATTAAGTGATACCCCTTCTGGAGTAAATAAACCACTTGCTCATTTGGGAGTGCAATTTGGAGATATTCCTAAGATATCAATGAATATGGATGCTCCTAAATTTGCCAAAGCTTCATTTGAAGATAAATCTCATATGATGTATGCGTCTATTGCAGCTGCAGCTTTATCTTACCTAGTTGATAAGGGATATAAAGGTCAAGAAATTGATAGAGATGAGTTACTAGAATTGAATGATGAGTTTATTCTTAAGTCTAGAAAGGCTACGAATAGAGAATTGAATTTACTTTGATTACCAAAGCCCTACAAATATTTTGCAGGGCTTTTAAAAAATAGAAATGGCACTGAAAAAAACAGAAAGAATTAAGTTTAGTATTTTTGAAGATGCATATTTGGACATTCATAAAAGAATATATCCTGCATTTAGAGGAAAAAAAGAGACTGCTTATATTCTTGAAACCAATAATCTTGCAGAAGAAAATAGTACATACATTAGTTCGTCTCTTCCTGAAATAGTAGATTTTATCTATGAAAATGGTTGGTCCGAACTACCGCTATTGGATCTTGCAAACTTTGTATTTATCGTTCATAATAAAAAACGAATAATGTCAAAATCATTAAGTGAAAATGAATTAGTGATGTTGTCGCAATTGTATGAAATAGGAGATATAAAGAAAACCTCATCGATTTGATGAGGTTTTTTAGTATATAGGAATTCTAAATCGTTAGTTCTTTGCTTAATTTTGAGATTAGCCAAGAAATTCTCTTTACAAAGCAATACATGTAAGTGCTCCAATTACTACATGAGCAATTGTTTATAAAGTAATATTAAAAAATCGTAGTAGTTTTTATTTTTTTGAAATAAGCAGATGAGTTTCATTTATGTCCTTATAGGATAGTCACTTTGTTGTGATATTATTGATGTCATGAGATGCAATGAGAGCTTGATCGATTTCTCATGATAAGATATGTTGAGTTCATATATCTAAGATTTGTTCTCTATCTTCTAGAGAAAAATCAGGTATGGGTTGTAGGAGTAGTGTTGAAAGTCCAACTCATATATCAGGTGTGGTATAATTATCTCAACTTCGAATAGGTAAGACGTCAATTTCAGTCTTCCGAGATGGATTGAGATTTTTGAGATACATATAATGTTCGATTATATTTGAATATGAGACCGCAGTAGTTTCTTTCCTTCTTTCGTAGAGCTTTTTTGGGTCTATAAGATAGTATTTGCGAAAGAATGCCTTATCTAAAAATACTGGACGTTGGATGTTTCGATCTTGAGTAAAAATTTTTTGAGAAATATTGTGTGTCTTATGTAATGACGTGTTTGCATACATGGTCTCACAAGTTCTTGGTAGGGTATTTCATTTTCTTAACTTTTCTTTGATAATAAAGTTGTGTATATGGTGTAAAGACTTTTCAATTATAGATCCGTGAGGTAATGTATCTTCTTCAAGAATATCTTGATGAGTGTGTAAGTCTTTTAGGACTCATTCTATGTCTTGGATTTCACCATCAGTTCAAATACCAAATTCCAAGAGTAAACTTTTTCTTGTAGTATTTCAAAGGAGGTGCAAAAGAGTTAGATCCATCATGGGAGAGAGTACCTGATGATCTTTATCATGTCTAGAAAAAATATCTCCTCCTACATCTACACCCAG
>CALLUT010000008.1 GCA_938010495.1 Candidatus Absconditabacterales bacterium | reverse complement strand
GCATATTTCTTAGCAATTGTTAGATTTAATGAAGAGTCTAATTTGATGTCAGTACCACGTCATGCCATATTTGTAGCAACCACAATACTCCCCTTTGCTCATGCATTTTTTACAATCGTAGCTTCTTGTTCATGGTATTTTGCATTTAACACTGTATGTTGTAACGCCATTTTTTTCAAAATAGAAGAAACAAGTTCTGATGTATGTATAGATGACGTACCGATCAAAATAGGTACTCCAACAGTATGATAAAATTTAATATGGTCTACTACAGCTTTCCATTTTGCGTCTTGATTGAAATACACTGCATCATTTTTATCAACTCTCAAAATAGGTTTGTTTGTTGGTATAATAACAACTTCCAATTCGTAAATTTTTTCAAACTCTTCTGCTTCTGTTTCCGCAGTACCCGTCATCCCAGAAAGTTTTGTATATTGTTTGAAGAAATGTTGATAAGTAATAGAAGCAAGTGTTCTCGATTCTCTTTGAATAGTGAGTCATTCTTTTGCTTCGATCGCTTGGTGAAGTCATTCAGAATATCTTCTTCACGGCATAGCACGTCAAGTATTTTCGTCTACAATAAGTACTTCACCATTTGAAACCAAATATTCTTTATCTTTATGATATACTGCATTTGCTCTCAAAGCATTTTCAATATGATGAATTTCATCGTATCATAAATCCTTATAGATATTGTCTACATTGAGTAATTTTTCTAATTTTCTAATACCATGACTACTTAGTGTTACTGATTTAGATTTTTCTTCTACATAGTAATCACCACCATCATCTTCTATTTCTTCTTCTTCTCAATTTTTCACATCACTCAATAATTCTTTTAGGAATCATTGTTTAATTTTCTTCTTTGTTTTTGAAGGTTTTAGAAATTGGATAAGTTTTGAGTATTGTACGTATTTTTCTGTAGGAACATCACTTGGTTGTGAAATAATAAGCGGAGTTCTTGCTTCATCAATCAAAATACTATCTACCTCATCAATAATTGCATAATGCAATGGTCTCCAGAGAAGGTTTCTTTCATCAACAGTTTTTGCCAAATTATCTCTTAGATAATCAAACCCAAGTTCTGAGTTTTCTACATAAGTAATATCACATTCATATTGTGCTCTTCTTGTATCTAGTGGAACTCATTTGATAACATGACCTACAGTAAGTCCTAGCCAGTTATAGAGATATGACATCCATTCAGCATCACGAGAAGCCAAGTAATCATTTACTGTTACTACATGCACTCATTTACCTTCAAGAGCATTTAAATAAGCAGGCAATGTTGCAACAAGAGTTTTTCACTCTCACGTTCTCATTTCCCCATTCATTCATTGATGCAAAACGATTCATCAAATAAGTTGTACATCATATGGAACCATAACCCGGTCAAGCTTATCTCATTTTACTTCTACTTCAGTTCCAACAAGTCTTTTACAGGCTTGTTTTACTGTAGCAAACGCTTCAATCATAAGATCATCTGTTGTTTCTCATGCAAGGATTCTAGCTTTGAATTCTGGTGTCTTTGCTTGAATTTGTTCATCAGAAAGTGCATCCCATTCATCACATAGCACATTTATTTGAGTAACAAGAGGTCTGATACTCTTTAATTTCTTTTCATTATAATCTCATGAAATCTTGTTCAAAATCCAATCTAATGCCATACTTTTTCTAGTGTTCTTTTTATAAAAATTTTTGTTCTATAACAACTATAAAGTATAAGCAAATATCACGAATATGCAAAAGGTGATACTAGGTTATAGACTAAAAAATAAGGTAGGAATATTATATATTGACAATAATTAAATTATCTCTTAAAAAAAAGAGATCTCGATTGAGATCTCTTTTTATTATATGGAAGAAATTATTATTACTCTCCTTCTTGTATACCCCATACTAAAGCAGCAAGTGCTCATCAAAGTAAAGGTCATACCAAATATATCCATCGTTGAGGATTTGATCATCATTGAAGCACGTCAAAGATAATTGGTCCTAATCATACAGCTGGATTAAATGCTCATCATGAAATTGGTCATCATGCAAAAGCAGCAGCCAATACTGTTAATCAAATTGCTAATCAATAGAAACTATTTCATTTAGTTTTACTTGATACAGCAACATTCATTACCACAAGAACTAAAGCAAAAGTAAATATAATTTCTACTACAATAGCTTGTAATCATGTCGCAGCATCTCATGGCATAGCTACAAATCATGTACCTGTTAACCATCGTGCAAGTAAAGCAGCAATAATTCATGCCAATAATTGTACCCATCGATAGTTTAACATTTCTGTAAGTGTAACTTTTTTCTTTAACCATAGTCCGAATGTAATAGCTGGATTATAATGTGCTCATGAAACGTGACCACCCATATAAACCATAACCATAAGCATAAATCAAATAGCAATTGGATTACCTGTTAATGCAATTACAAAAACCAAAAAGAAAGTACCTAGAAACTCTGTGAGAAGTTTTGCAGACATGTTCTATAAAAAAATGATAAAAAAGTTAAGGCCAATAGTGACAATTCACTATAAGTATGGAAAGTATGGTAAAAGAAGCCTCTCTGTCAAGGAATGGTCTACTACACTATGTTTTTATGAAATGTAAAATACTTAGTATATTTTCCTCCTCTCCATTGTACCAACAAAAACAATCATTATACTTATTCACATGAAACATATTGTTGCTGCAAATGAAGCAGATCAAAGATTCGATAGATTCTGTAGAAAATACTTTAAAAACCATGCTGACATCACTCTAGGTGATATCTTTTCTCGAATAAGAAAATGAGCTATCAAAGTAAATTGACGTAAACAAAAAGAAAAATACAGATTACAAAAATGAGATGAAATAGTATGGGATGATTCTCGTGAAACAGAAAAATCTGCTCTTCACTCTACTGCTTCGAAAAAGAAAAAAATTGCAAGACTTCCAATAGAAGAAATTCAAAAACATATTATTCACGAAGATGATCAGCGGCTTGTGTTTAACAAACCAGCATGAATAGTTCTTCATCCATGACAAAAGCATCTCAATGATGTCACTATGCATGACATGTTACAATCATATCTCAAACAAACAAACTGAGCTGTATGGACAGAGACATTTTCTCCTCAATTTTGTTTTAGATTAGACAAAGATACTAGTTGAGTTCTTATTGCTGCAAAAACATATCAAGCATTACAACACCTCAACACTATCATTAGAGAAAGAAAAGTCTCTAAACAATACTACACGATTCTTGTGTGAGAACTCAAAAAGAAAACAATTGTTGATCAACCACTTTTCACATGATTTGATAAAAAGATGTGAAGGTGAAAAACGTTTGTAAATCGTGAACCTTGAAAATGAAAAGAGTCTCTCAGCACATATTTCCCAGAACAAACAGTTACACACAAGATACTATGACCAATTACTATGACACGCGTAATAATAAAAACATGAAGAATGCATCAAATTAGAGTACATGCAGCATACTTATGAAATCCAGTTGTTGGAGATATAATGTATGGAAACCCCGTTATAAATCGTAAAGCAGTGAAAAAACTTGCTATAAAAAGACAACTACTTCATAGTCACACGTATTGATTTTTTGATCCATTTCATGATAAACAAGTCGAATTCACTGCTCGATTACCTGACAGTTTTAATGAACTCCTCAATTAATGAGACACAATATCATAGCTGAAACTATAAACGAACTATGAGATGATACCAAATTCATCAGATTATCAACAGTTACGATGTTTATTCATTCGTTGATTTTTACAATTCTGATTATTTGGTACTCACACTATTTCATAGATAATGCAATTGTATCTCAATTTGTATGATTGTTCCAAGAAATGATGTCTGTTGAATGATGACGGTTTTGACCACTTCTTATTCTCTGAGTAATACTTGCAATATGATATTGGATATTGCCACCAATTTGAGAAGCATCTATGTTAATATACAAACATGAATGACGTCAACAATGAACTACATCATTAAGTAAGTGATTTGGTAAATTTTTTCCAATGTTTGAATTTCATGCAGCAACGTGATTATTTCACGTTCACGTAGTCCTTTTTGCAATACTGAGAATGTATGCAATTAATATTATTGATAGCTGACTCATAAAAGTACTTCTTGTGATTTGGATACTCTTAACAATTTTTGTAGCTATATTTTTTTCTTATTGAAAAATGTTTATTGTTCTTGAATGAGAAAAATTCTTTTCAGCAATGACAAAGAGTGCCTCTCTTGCCATGAACAACATTAAAATAACCACTAAATTCGCATTTCTAACATTGGCTCTAACTATTAGATTTGTTATAAATATTGTAGTTCTTGTATGAATCCCATTAGGAATAATCTATGCTTGAACACGAATGTGACTTGATAACATCCTATTCTTGAAAATATCATTTATTTGTATTATGCTGTTGCTAATTTTCTTAGTATCTTATGTAGAATGAATCATAGAAGCATTCTTTATAACATGTTGGTGGAAAGTATGGAACAAAATCAAACATGAAGATTGAATTATTGATTGAGTGAGTGAAATGAACTAAGATACAATCACATCACCCCAAGAAATAAATAGTTAACCATACTATCTTCAAATGTATGAAGAAATAATCACTCTACCAATAATCATATAAGTCATGCTAAGAAACAAATTAGTATGATTTTTTTTGTTGATCATTGTTCTTCTCAATGTATCTTTTTCAATAAGATTGTGATGAGAACAATCCATACTCATAACCATAAAAGTAATCATGGCCATCACAAATCTAACGCTATTTGTAAGTATTGATTCTCTGGCAAATAGACTCATTCAAAATGTACTGATGGTCATGAGCTACCTAATCAATATCAAAGTGGGGCTTTGATAAACGCTTGTGATCACTCAACCCAAGAATCAAGGTGTTCAAGGGTCGAAGCATTCTTTATTGAAGAAAAACTTATTCCAACAAGACTTACTCATCATACGAACAATACTGTTATTATTCGTTTCCTTCGTTTTGGCAAAAATATAATTCACAATAATCATACCTGTACAAGAACTCACACTAATGCTCATCTTGAAATAGTCAAAAGCAAACTTGACACATAAAGTAGTCCAATGAGCAATGAGATTCATTTGTTTTTATTTCGTTGCTTCTTTACATACCAAGCTATAATTCAAAAATATCATACAAGCAAGTATCAATAATTATTTGGTCATGCAAAAATCCCCTGTAATCTCATCATTCATCCTGGTCAAGTACGATACCACAACGGTGGTGATCATCATAGTATATAGTCTCAAATTGCTCCATATCCAAAGTACATGAACACCTCTGGAAAACAAAATTTAAGTGTTTGTCGCAAGATTCATCATAAAAGAATAGCAAGTATAATACGACCTATTGCTTTTTTGTGTGGTCGTTTTATTGCTTGTAATGTTGATCAGCATGCTATTGCAGACACCAAAACAAACAATGGTCGAATATCGTATTTAAATCATATTAGAGCAGTTTTTGGATCTATTCATAATTGAATCGTGTGTATTATAGCCCGTAGTATTAAGAGAAAAAACAGGTAATAAAGCATTCAATATTTCTTTGTTGATCAAACAAATTCTTTTCGTCAATATACAAGTGATGACAGGACAAGGAGTACCCAAAGTAATTCTTTGATTAATGAAAATGAAAAAGTATCTGCCCATCATACCCCAAACACAAACACTGTTTGCAAGATATGATAAAGAAGAATAAATCAAAAAAACCATGGTATCAATTGTTTCACACTATCCATGACAATATGGTAGTGATCTATT
>CALLUT010000007.1 GCA_938010495.1 Candidatus Absconditabacterales bacterium | reverse complement strand
CCAAAAACTATATTCTCTTAGATCGATCTAATCAAAGAGTACAAATGGAGACAATAACATAGCTACGATAAAACGTAGGTGGATTTTTTTGGAATTTTCAATAGACTTGTCCCAATATAGAAAAAGAGAGATAAATATATAAAGTCTGGGAGTTTATATCCTAACAAAATTCCTATGAAAAATCAAATTGAGAGAATTCTTTCCAACGAGAGGTGGAGCAAGTCTCAGATTGGGATAACAAACGATGAGTTTATGATCGTGTTGCCCTACTTCACGAAATTAGACGAAGAGGGCATAAAGAAAAGACAAGAAGGAAAACGTAAGTATTGAGGCAAACCAAACATTCTAGAAAACAGTGAGCAGAGACTGTTCTATGTACTCCGATATTTGAAAACGTATCCTACATTCGACACAGCATGAGCAGTGCGATGAGGAAGTAAATCAACGGCAAATAGGCGATTTCTGAGATATTTCCCACTTCTCAAAGAAGCCCTGAAAAGATTGTGAGTCATTCCGCCTGAAACACCAGAAGAGTTCATAAGTAAATACGGAGAAGATCAGAATTTGTGAGATGTCTTCGTAGATGCTTCTGAAAGAGAAGTTGCAAGAAGCAAAAAAAAATAAGATTCAGAAGAAATTCTATAGCTGAAAAAAGAAGAGGCATACAATGAAGAACAACTTTGTAGTAAATGATGATTACGTCATCATGTTCCTATGAAAGACAAGAACTTGAAAAATGCATGATAGCAAGGCTTTGGCAAAAGATGGAATAGCTTGATACCTCTCTCCAGATACTCCTATCTTCTACGATACAGCATATATATGACTACTGAAGAAATTGCTTGAACATGAAATATATATACCCAAGAAGAACGGTAAAATAAGAAAACTAACAGAAGAAGAGAAAGAGATGAATCAGTTGATAAGTTCATTTAGAGTGAAAGCAGAACATGTTATAGCTCACGTGAAAAAGTTTGATATAGTCAAGTATAAATTTAGAAATAGAGTCACATGAGACTTCGAGTCTGTAAGAATGAATTTGAAGCACCAAGTAATGTCAGTTGCATGTGGATTACAAAACTTACATGCCCTTTACTGATTCTAAATCTTTATATTGGGACAACTTTATTAAAATATCCCCTTCGGGGTTTTGATATATAATGAATAATTTCTTGAACTAAAAAGAAAAATGGCTTAGTCTAAAAAACATGTGGGAAATGAAAACAAGATCATGATAATATAAGCATGAAAGATACTCCCAAAGAACATGAGTGGCTCAAACGAAGTATCCCTCACGTGAATTTCAAGCAATACGATTTAATCGATATTGACGAGAGAAAGAACACGAAAAGGCACGAGAAAATTTATCCAACTAGGTTATTTGTAACTATTGAGGAGAAAAAAAATCCTCCAGACAGCTCATGAGATCGACATGCTCATGGGTTTGTGACGTCAGAGGTTGATGATCGACCTCTCAGAACAAGAGCTGTCACGATTATTGAGAAAAGAAGAAGGTGGAAGAATAAGAAAACATGAGAGACAATCGTGTCAGAGGTGAAGTGAATCATTGTGCTAGATACTGCTAGAAGGGCTGAAGATCACCTGTATTTTTTAAAACAGTAGGATAGAAGAATGATTTGTTACTACTGCTTGATTAGCAAAACTCTACGACGTGAACCAAAAAACACTCTCACATTACCATCTAAATATAGTATCAGATTTCGCGAAAGATAAACCAGATAATTGATGAGATTGATATTACAAGAACATATCAAAAAGATGACGATCCGATGAGAATAATATGTGAGAAAATCTATGTATAGACGACAAGAGTTTGCAGTGAGAATGAGTGATCATCTTGAGTAATCCAGAGAAGAACAAGCCAATAGCAATTATAGCATGAACACAAGCAAAACAAGCGATTAACTACTTTAAAACATACATACCAGAAGAAATAAGGCTCAAGGTCAAAGAAGTTTCGCTTGATATGTGACGTAACATGGAACAGATAGTGAGAGAAGGTTTTCCAAATAGTATACTCGTTACAGACAGATTTCACGTGATGAAGAATGTATTAGAAGATGTGCTAGCAATCAGAACCAGGTGTAAAACAGCTATCAAGAAGAAGATTCTTGATGAAGAGAAGATAGCAAAAGAAAAGTGAGAGAAATATAGACCAGTAAGGTATATGACATGAGAAACAGAAATAGAGGTTGTTACGAGACTTATTCGACAGTTAAGAAAAAGAATATCTAGTTGGAATAAAAGCCAGAAGAGAAGACGGATCATTGCATCACAAATAGAAGAACTTAGTGATGTATTAGTTGCATATAGGCATGTAGAAAAGTTACGGAGAATATATGATAGTTTTGTTTGAAAAGAGACAGCAAAGAATAGCTTAGAAGAATGGATAGAAATGTGAAATGAACTATGAAAAGATATACTTGAAATCAGCAATACGACAAGAATGTTTAAGAGACGTCTGGATAGCATTACAAACTACTTTGTTCATAGACATACGAATGGATATGCTGAATGACTAAATTCTAGAATACAAAGATTGATTAGTATGACGAGGTGATTTGCAAATAGAGACTATCTGTATTATAGAATTATTAAAATGTTCAGCTAAATCCCACACACTTTTTAGAGATAGCCCGCAAAGCTCTCTTACCATATGTAGATTTCTTGAGATACATTCCCGTACCTACACTAATTCCTTTAAGTATATTATTTTTTGGGATATGAGAAATGTCAAAAATATTTCTCCTATTGATGTGAACAATCTTTCAGCTAATTTTACTAATCTTGAATAAATTTTAACTCATTTATAATAGGGACAATGGAATATTTGCATGGTAAATTAATTGTTAAATTAAAGAATTAATACTTCTGAAAAGAATTCTGAATTGGTCAAAATTTGATCCAATGAATAACATTGATGGGGAAAAATCAATTATTTGCAATTAATTTTTGTTCAGAATCATATTTTACCAAACAATTAGTATACCCCTGAAAAAATTGTTTTAACAATAAATATGATGTGAAAGTAATGTAAGCACCCATCCCT
>CALLUT010000006.1 GCA_938010495.1 Candidatus Absconditabacterales bacterium | reverse complement strand
AAAAGGTCTTATGCCTTCTCCAAAAGCTGGAACAGTAACAGCAAATATCGGACAAACTATTGATGAAATCAAAAAGTGAAGAGTTGAGTTCAAATTAGACAAGACTGGAAATATCCATTCTGTAATCGGGAAACTAGATTTCTCAGATGAACATCTAGTAGAAAACTATGAAGCACTTCTTGCTGCTATCAATGAAGCAAAACCATCTGGTATTAAAGGTAAATTGATTTTAAAATCAGTTATCTGCCCAACTATGGGACCTGGGGTACAAGTAGCGTAAGCTGCGCTGTGCCTGGAGGGGTACAAGTAGCGTAATCGAATCTAAATACTTGCAAATTTATAAATCAAACAAAAAAGGTCATTCAGACCTTTTTTGTTTTGTTTGTAAATAAGAAACGTTTATAAAATTGCTTGTTTCTTTGAATATTCTTGAGGCTTCTTATACTAGGGTTGTTGAGAAAATTTTATACAATCTTGTAAATAGTATGGGAGATCCGAAACTAGCAAAAATAGAACAATTGAAAGATCAATGAAAACTTGATGAAGCTCTTGTTATCGCAAATCAATTACTTGCAAAAGATCCAACATCAAAAGAGGCACTTATTCAAGTAGCTGATATTGAGTACAGGAGATGAGAAATAGGAAGAGCAGAGAAACCAATCGATTTTTTACTTAAGTGAGCAGGTGAAGATGCTATGAGCCTCTATATAAAATGAGTGCTTCAAATGGAAAAAACTAACTGGCAACAAGCTAAGTGATGTTTCAAAAAGGCACTTGCATTGTTAGAAGAAGAGAATCCTGAAATTATGAGATGTTATGGACTTTGTGAGTACTGGCTATGACATAGAGAAGATGGAATAAATTATCTAAAAAGAGCATATATTGCAAACAATAAGGATGCCGAAATTATTTTAAACATAGTAGAAATATCAATTATGGAAGAAGACTGGAAACAAGCAAGAAAATTTATCAAAACATATCGTGAATGACATGAAAACCTTAACTTTCTTGATAGAGATAAGGGATATTATGATGAAAAAATAAAATTATTCGAACACTTTATTACTGCATCAAACGACTAATGGGAATTATATTACGTAGCTTATGATCATTATTACGTTGATCACTGTGGCAAGTACTTGCCACATCAGTATTGATTTGATGATTGATATTCTTGGCGAATATTTTAATGACTGTCTCTTACAATACAGAAGTTGCAAGTAGTCATATACAACCAAAATTGTGAATGTATTTTTATCTCAATCAATGACTTGATGAAGAGGTAGAAGGACAAACAGTAATGAGTATGGTTGAAGAACTGAAAGAAGCTGGACTTGATGCATCATTTTACACAAAACAGCAAGCCTTTGCTCGTCTTTCACAACACTTACCATGAATACTCAGTGATTTTGAAAATTATTGAATAGATAATCCATTGCCTCCTACACTATATGTATTGTTTGCAGATGACGAAAGTTATCAAACAATGAAATCTATTATCGTACGTTATGATTGATTGATTTCTAATTCTGCTGATCTTACTGATTGAATGAGTTTTTCAGATCAAGAACAAAGAATCCAAACAACAATAAATGCAATGAATGTAATCACACAATGAAGTCTTATTTTGGTAACAATTATTGTAGCAACTATCATAGCATTTCTTTGGTATGCTTTGAGCGCAACAATTACGAAATTTAGAGAACAACTCTTAGTTGAAAAACTTCTTTGAGCATATGGATGGCAAATTACTGTACCTTTTCTTCTTTATGCGTTACTTCTTGTATGTGGATGATTTGCATTATTTTTACTTGCAGGGTACTGGGCTATAACGATTTTAGACTGATATAGTTTGGAGTTATTTAAACAGTCATTTATGAGCTTAGCACTACCATGAGAATGAATGCTTGCGGATGTTCTGTTATATGAGTTGTGAGCATTGATATGAGTAACATTGCTGGCTAGCTTTTGTATTGTATCTGTGCTTCTGCGTCGTGTATAATACAAGAACTATTATATGAAGGATCTAGATGTGATTCGATTCGTGAAATAAGTGATGGGGTGAAGAAAATTCCCTGTCACTTTTTTTCATTTGTATTGTCTTTTTGGGTTATAATTCATGAGAATATTCATCATTCAGAATATATTGGTGATCAACTCATTCATGGAACTATTTCTGTTTCATATGTGAATGATATGTTTTCTTGATCAATAGAGCTTTCTACAAATCACGTGAGTAATGTTCATGATTCTGGTGGTGTTGCTTGTGTGAGTTTTACACATGGTGTAGTGACACCAAAGAGTTTGATAATAGCTATATCGTATTCGGGATGTATGTGTATCGTATCATTGAAAAATTCTTTTCATCAATAATGGACTGAACTTCATCCTTCTAAAGATTCTATTACGTGATTTGCTGTGATGAAATATCAATCTGATGAAATAAACGTTCCCCATCAATAGTGTATAGGATCAATAGGCTTGTCTTGATCGAGTGCAGCACTAGGTGAACTAAGTGATATGGTGGTTTGTTGAAGAAATGTAGTAGTTCTCTTTACTATTGGGGTTGTATTAATTTTTGTTTTTTCGTTGTCTACCAAAAAAAATATTCATATACAAATAAAAATAACAACTCGAGAAAGTCATATGATAAAGTATTTTGGAGTCCCATCACTATGCATTATGTATTGCTTTAGTAATTATTCAACTTCCAATAAGTTCATCTCATTGATACAAGGCGACTGTTTGTCATGAACTAATAGCTCTTTGCGGAGTAGTGAATGTAACAAGTAATGATTCATCTTTATCTCACTGGGTTATAGTAACCGCTTGATCTTCTTGTCTATATCTTATTTTTGCATTACACGTATAGGGAAGAGTAGGAGAATTTACCACTCGATGAATATTCGTTGCTTCTAATGAATTAGCAAAGAGAAGTTGTTCATCTTCACGTCATACTATTACTTGGTTGTTTGTTACATCTTTACGTATAACAAACCAAGGTCATCATCATAACCCTAGTCATTGTCTTTGTCATATCGTATAAAACCAAGCTCATTCATGTTGTCAGAGAACTTCTCACTCAACAGTGACTATATCTCCATGTTCGACAGGTAATGTTTGTTTTAAGAAGTCTTTCATAGGTACTTTTCCTATAAAGCAGAGTCATTGACTATCTTTTCTCTCTGCATTTGGTAGTGATAATCATGCTGCTATCTTTCTTACTTCAGGTTTTGTTAATCATCCAAGAGGGTAGAGTGTATGTTCGAGTTGATGTTGGTTGAGTCACGAGAGAAAATATGATTGATCTTTGTTGGTATCCACTCATTTTAATAAATGATATCATGTCTCATCTTTGGTGATACGAGCATAGTGTCCCGTTGCTACGTAATCACATCATAATGATTCAGCAGCATTAAGAAAAAGCTTAAACTTTACTTCAGTGTTACAAAGGACATCCGGGTTTGGTGTGTATCATTGTTTGTATCAGTCGTATATATAGTTGATAATAGTTTCTTTGTATTCTTCACGAAAATCAAAAATTGCGAATGTTTTGATTCATAAGTGTTGTGCAACTTTGATTGCCATGTTTCTGTCTTCTCTTGTATGACAATGAGGGTTTTCTTCATTTGCATAGTTTTTCATGAATCAAGCAATTACTTCATATCATTGTTCTAATAATAGATGTGCTGTTACAGCACTATCAACTCATCATGAAAGTCACACAAGTACTTTTTTCTTTGTCATTGGTGGAGAAATATAAACAGATTCATGGTACTTTTTTTAATAGGAAAGTCTAAGCTAGTTTAATTTTTCCTAGGAAAAATTAAGTTACAATTCATAAAAAACAAGAAATATCAACATGTTTTATCGTCTATTTATAAAAAAGTCTGATCTCAAAGGGCCCATAAAAACTGATTTTTTTATAGAAACTTGACTTTTTTTAAAAAAAGTCTTGCTTTTTTCAATTTGTCACTATATAATTATGTTACATTTATTCTTTTCTTTAAAAAACACATGAAAAAATCATTCAAAGGTTTCACACTTGTAGAAGTGTTAATTGTAATTATTATTGTAGGTATTCTTGTAGCTGCATTGCTACCAAGACTAGTAGGTGCTCAAGCTAGAGCTAGAGACACAGCTAGAAACGCTGCTGTTAACCAAATCGCTACAGCTACAGCTCTTGCTGTTGCAGATGGTGGAGCTACTGCTCTAGGTACACTAACTACTACTGCTGTAGATCCATGTGGTATTGCAACAATTACTTCTAACATGGGATCATGTCCAGTAGGACCACAAGGTAATACTATGGGTATTCTTCTAAACACTGCTGGTGAAGTAGTTATCCAAACTCCTGCATTAGAAATTACTGATTCAGGTAACTGTGATTCAGCTGGTGATGCTACTGCTAGTAGTACACACTTCTGTGCTGTTGTTGGATAATCAATCTACGTGTAAACCTTACACAAATAGATTTACAAAAAACCCTCTGAAAAGAGGGTTTTTTATTTTGTATTCATTATTTTTTCTTTAAAAGACGCTTGTTTTTAATCAATGGTGTATTATAGTTATGTTACATTTATTATATCCTATGACTATGAAAAGATCGTTTCAATGATTTACATTGATAGAAGTTGTAATCGTATTACTTATCATAAGTGTGTTGGTAGTAATGTTAATACCAAGACTGTTTAGTACTCAAGAAAGAGCAAGAGATTCTTCCAGAGCAGTAGCAGTTAATCAAATCGCTCAAAGTTTTGCATTAATGCTCGTGGATGAAGTTACGTTAGACACTTCAATTGATGACGAATGAGAAGAATCCTGAGCAAGTGCTCAAACGCTTTCATCAAATCATATCAGATCTTTACCAATTGATCCAAGTGATGTTTCTATTAATTTATGAGGATGTACTACTCCTTGAGAATACTGTATCGCAAATTTGTGATCACGTTTTCTAATTTTTGCTATTAGTGAATGAACTAGATGAAACTGTACAGTAATTGAAGCTAACTTGCTTTGAGAATCTACTCCATGATATTTGGAACCAACTACTTGACTATTAAATGGTGATCATCAGTGTGCATTTATTAAGTAATTTTACCCACCTTGTGGAATTAATGCTTCGATAGCAGCGAAGTTTCCAATACCATCAGCGTTTACGATGATTGATAGTTCATCTCAAGTTTTT
>CALLUT010000005.1 GCA_938010495.1 Candidatus Absconditabacterales bacterium | reverse complement strand
TGACCTCCTGCGTGCAAGGCAGGCGCTCTAGCCAACTGAGCTAAGACCCCATGGCTATATTTCTTTTACTTTTCATTACAGTACAATTTGAATTTGGGAGGAGCAGGATTCGAACCTGCGTAGCCTTTCGACGGCGGGTTTACAGCCCGCTGCATTTGACCGCTCTGCCATCCGCCCATAAATTATATACTTAGCAGTTTACGTTCCAAATTGCATTGATTGTGTATCTGTTGGATTTGATGCTCACATCCCAAAAAGGAAAAGAACTCCAACTATGATAAATAAACATCATGCTAATACATATATAACTCTACTTTCTCAAAGATATTTTTCAGCCCAAGCTATATTTCAAAATGCTTTATATAGTTGGTTGTGAAAGTAAATCATTAATGATCACGCAACGATTAGAAGTAATCAAGTAAGAATACGTCACATCGTCAAAGTTATTACATAGTAAAGATACTATCAAGAATAGCGGGTAACGGGACTTGAACCCGTACGGACAGAGCTGAATTCTGCCATGCTACACCAATTACATCATACCCGCATATACATACAATCGTAAAATTGCGTGGATTGGTTATAGGTATATTTGGTGTGAAATCAAGTGAAAGGTTATTTAAATTTATTTATTCTATAGAGAGTGACTGTTTATTTTATTCATATGAGAAAATACATAGATAATCTGATTTTTTATTTTTTTATCAAATACCTGCATAGAGACTCCTTTAAGAAACATATTTCATCACTCATTTCAAGAAAGGATATACTCTTCATGAATTCAATTAGATTGCCTATTTATACTTTTGGCAAGATCAAAGTAATTGTCGTCTCATAAGATTGCATTTATTATTTTTGGAGATCAAATAATATGATGAGCAAGATGATACTCCTTATCAATTCATGATCAATCATGTAGTAAAAAGTGTTAAACACTTATCGTTAATAATTTATCATTAATAATATCAATTTGAGTCGGTTCTTGGCCAATAGCAAGCAAAGCATTTTTATCAAACAAAGCCTTCAGTCCAGGAAGTCTTGAAAGACTAGTTATTCCTCATTCAGAAAACATAACCTTTTCGAAAAAGGGAGTTGGCTTATCAAGCATTGTTGAGTGTATCTTTTTATTTATCATAACTATTTAAGCGCGACTCTCACTCAACTGAATATCAGTAAGAACTTTTATTGGTAAAACATCTCAATTATTAGAAACTGCACTATGCTCTTCAATGGAAACATTTGGAAGATATTTTTCTTCACTAAGGTATGATAAAAATTCTTGTTTCTTTTCATCAATGATTCATCTTACAAGCTGCGATGAAGAATCTCATAAAACAAATTCATCATATATATCTCAAGGACATAATATATATACTCAATAATATACAGCACTCTTTCAAGATGTATTTTCAGTAGGAGCCTTTCAATTTACAACCATTGCTTTTTGAAACAATACTGAAATTGCAGCGGATCAACCTTCTAAATTTTGCATTAGAGATTCGTTTTCATGTCGCATAAATTCTTCATTAACAGGAACTTTAGATACCTTATCTTCAGAAACTTGCTGTAAAGTATTAGCTGTTATTTTTCTATGCTCTTCCTGAAGAGTCTCAGCAGTAAATTTAAGAGCACCATCTCTATCTAATGGCTGAACTAAAATTCATTTAGACTTATCTAACATCATTATTCTTTATATATAATTAAATTAAATATTGGTATTTATATTAATTTAAATAAATATGTCAATATAATAAAAAAAGAAAGAGAATCTACATAGAAGTTTAGAAAAACAGAAAGAATCTAAATCTAACATGAATAATAGACTTCGATTCTGCATTTGCGTTAGCAAGAAAAAGTGGATATGAAATTTTTTGTGGCGTGACAACCATAATAAACTTAATAAATATCATACTAAATATATAGAAGAATTAGAAGCTAGCGTCTATGCTCATACAGAACACTTTACAGAATGGGCAAAAGGTTTTTTCACAAGAGATCCGGTTCTTACAAAATTCTCACAAGTATCTAATATTGAAAAGAATGAATTAAAATATTATTTTAAGTAGAAAAATATCACCTCTCTTAAGAGAGATGATAGATTTTGAAATTTTATCAAAAGCAAGCAAACATTAGTGTGTTACAAGCGAATGACAAAGTGAATTTATTGATTGGAAATTAGAATATCAACTCAGTGATAGTGAATTATTTGCTAGAATACTAGCGATTCCTTGAATTTTAGAACTTTCATGCAATAAAGAAATATTACGAAAAAAACTTTTTTATATTATGGCATTACATTCCTGCAACAGCTCAAACCGCGTAAGCTAAACCAATACTTATTATTAGACCAAACAGCACTTTAGCAAAATCTTTTACAATCATTGGGAACACTGCTCTTAAAGCTTTTCCGTGTTGTACAAAATGAGAAAGAGCTATTTCTCTACCAGCAAGGAGTCATACGAACACCCATGTTGTTGACATCGGAATACTGTTTATTTGTTTGAAATAAAGCAACACACATGCATATACAAAATCAATCATTGTTGCTGCAACTATATAATCTGTTCATGATTTAGACGAAACAATATTTTGGATCTTTCATCCTCTTTTCCAGAAGATAAAGTATAACCCTCATACAATTAATATTAACGTAAACACTAGATATTCTAATCACATTTTACGAGGAAGATATACAGCAATATTTGCCATATCATGCATCAACCAAACACTCCATAAGTATCATGTAGAAATCCATTGTAGCACTCTCCAATTAATCTTCTTTTCTGATCGTGTATCTCGTTTCTTCTTTTTAATTGAAGCTTTTAACCTTTCATATGCCCAAATAACTACAAACCATAATACATACGCTGAAATAAATGCGATTGCATATCCAAGCATACTTTTACTTACCATTTTTGTAATTGTTGAACTTGTAGCAAATACACTGAGTATCAACAATGATGTACTTACTGGTATTCAGTATCTTGTTAATATCATGAGACCCAACGGAGCTATAGCATGCCAAATAGTAAATGTTGCTGGAAGATCAATACCTTTAGTATCAAGTCTTCATCGAGAGATATCTCATCAGTTTACTACCCAACTATAGGTAATCACAGCAATAGCAATAACACTCGCTGCAGTAGCCAATTTTCGTCGTTTTGTTTGTTTATTAGATTCTAAAAATGTACCTAAGGTTTGAATACTATCATTGGCAATTACTGAGTACGCAGCCAATGAAAATCAAACAATCATAAAAACAAAACTTCGAGTCATGGTTTCCTATAATTATAAATATAAACATCCATTGTGTAGTGATTAGTAGAACAAAAGCAAAAAAGTGAGTGATTTGGTATATTAGAAATAGTGATCAACTAATGTCAATAATTATTATCAAAATTATTACCTTGAAATAACGTTCTTAAACCATATAAAACATATAATTTAACTTATGTCAAATATACAATGTTTTCATTAAATTCTTTAAAATCATTTCTCACAAAAGAAAAAAAAGAAATTCCAAATGATTTTGAGGAAGTAACTGAAAACATTAAAAACTATATTGCTAAAAATAATTTATCAGTATCTTTCCTAACAGATGAATCAAAAGTGCTAAATTTTTTAGGTAAGAATAAGAAATGGAGTTGATTTGAAAAAAAACTTTGGAGTTTATCCCCAAGATATACTGTTTTGTTTCATGATGAAAACAATAGAATTGAATTAGCTTTTTGCAATTCACTTGATTGAATCAATACAAATGCAATAAATGCTCTAAAAGCAATAGAAGAATATTAAAAATTTTTAAAATTATGGAAATATATGTTTAATCTAAGACTAAAATCTTCACCAAAAATTGATACAGCAAAACTTATCATAAGTAAAGAAGTATGAGAACAGTATGCATATGTCGCTAATGTTGTAGACATATATGGTCTAGCAAAAAACAAGAATACTGCTCATGATGTGATAAATAATGAAATAAATAGGTTTTCACTGAGTCATGATTTTTATCATGATAAAAATAAAATTCTCAACGAAATACCAGAACTTTTTCATGAAGAAATACAACAACTTAACAAGGATAATAACATAGTCTATATGATCGATAAAAACAACATACTCAATGCTGATTATGATAGCCGTTTTCTTCATGAAAATGAAGAACTATTTATTTCGACATCAGTTGCTCTTGCTTATATAGCAAAATTGATTCACCAAAAAATTTGAAAAAATAATTGGAAATGACCTAAATGATGATGAACAAGTTGAAGAATTGAAAAAGCAAAAGAACTACTATGATCTTTATGATTATGAAAAAAGGCATTACCAAATATAGCATTTGAAATTTCAGAAAATTTATTAAAACGTACATAAAAAAACTTTCAATATAACTATAATCCTCATGTTCAAAAAATTATTTTCTACATTTTCATTGCTTAATTCCCAAACAAAAAGCACAATTTATATTAGACGAATCAACAAGACAAGAACTATCATTGTTACAATTTTTGCAAATGTGTATATCTATCAAATACACTGAGCAGTATCTGAACTTATTATTTCAAATATGCTTTACTTCATATGATCAGCAATAGGATATTGGATTTGATGATTGTGTATCCATTATAAAGGAGAAACAAATATCAAAAATTTATTTTATCCAGCTTTTATTGTTCTCTCATTGAGTTTTATTACAATGCCATTGATTGGACATCTTCTTCGATGAGTAATGACTTTTTTCTTTATTGTATGAGTTTGAAGTTGATTGTTCTATTTTTGAACTACTAATTATGAATGATTATTTCTTACAGATGAATTAAGAAATTTTTATTCTAGTACTTTAAATGCTTGATATATTGTACTTAAGATTACTACTCCATTACTTGTTGCTTTATTTTTCTTTTTAGAGCCGCATACTAGTATTAATTGATATACGTTACTATTTATATCTGTAGGGATTATATACCTATTTTGATTATGGTTTATTCATACGATACCTGATCATAAAGTTAAAAGACAATCGCTTTCATGATTCAAAAAATATTTTCAAAAATGATCATTAACCGCAGCTTCTGCTGGATTTTTTGCAACGTACTGATTAGATAAGTGAGTTCAAATTTTGTTTTCATTATTATTGATAATCGTTTTAAAAAGCGAAATATCTATTTGAATTTATGAATGAGTATTAAATTTTATAGCAATATTTGTAATGATTGCTCTTTGAGTAAAAGCGACAAAAAAACAACAAGATAGTATATTCCTAATTGCAGCAACAGGGTTTGCTTTATTGTGTTTTATAGTTGGTTGGGTTCCCTCATTATACTCACTTATCGCATTTTCTATTTGAATGATAATTATAGAACCAATTCTTAGATCTATGAGACTTGCTGATTTTTATAGATATCAAGACGTTATAAACAGAGATTGAAGTCTGAGTTTATGAGTACTCTATTCTGAGACATTAATGACAATATGAAGATGTTTTCTATTCTTGATAGTTCTAATTTTATCATACTATGTAGAAATAGAACTAATAATAGCTTGGGGGATGAGCCTATTCTCTCTTTGTTATTTCTTCATATATTGGAATGTCAAAACACTTCTTCCTAAATTTCAGAAGTAATTTTCTCTTGTATTTTAAAGACATAAATCTATAAATGTCAATAATTTATCTTGATAAAAATTATTATGTCTGAAAAGCTCACCTTAGTCATTAATGAGAAAAATTTACCAGGATTCACAAATCTCCTTAAAAAAACTGAAACCACTGAAAATATAAAAGTAATTCTAAGAAAAAAATGAATTGATGATAATACGATTAATGAAGCAATAGATCTATTTTCATCACTAGACATACCAGTATTCAATAATACATACAGACTCGAAAACATACTGGAATTCGTAAGTGGAGATATGCCTTGAACTTATTCATTGCTCTTCACTCATGAAAAAGATATGCAATCATTTTGATGTGATCAAGATGAATATGCTTGAATGAGATGAGATATAGTACGCGTCAAAAAAATTAATGAATCTAGATTGCCAGATACAATGGAATTATTAAGACAAAGATTAGACAATATAAAATGAGTACTTGAAGATCACAGTGAATAAGTAAATCCCTACTTCCCCTTCAACTTCTTAAATCCATTATATAGCATCTTATTAAACACTATATCATAGTTCCCGACATACGATATCGTCTTACCACCAAATACTTGTTTAAATCTGGTCACCCCTTCAAGGTCGTGACCTTTTTCTTGTCAAACCGGTGAAACTCATAAGAGATCTATTGATGACCGTTTATGTTTATTTGCTCGTTTCATTATTTCAAACGTAAGTCGATATTGCGCTCATATATTACCATACGTTCTATCAGTTGCCCCATACAAGTAAACTAATTGCTTACCATAGTATAGATATACTGCACCAGAAACTATTTCTTTATCCTTCTTTGCTGCAAACAACGTTCACTTTTTTTCCTTCTTCAAGTATTCCATAAGTTTGAGAAATGTTTCTTTTGGTACAACATTAAAACGTTTATCATATCACATTTTGTATCGCATTTCTCGGTATGCTTCTCGATCTTTTTTCGTGGTTAATTCAACAAATTCCAATCATGCTTTTTCTCACTTATTGACGTATCTTTTTCATGAATTAGATAATCATGACTTAGTGGGTTCTTTAGATGTATCAAGTTCAATCGTAGCATTTGGCATATGTTCACGTCGACTTGGTTTTAAATCATATCGTTGAAACAAGTCTGATTGTTGATACTCTCTTAAACGTTTTACTTCTTCAGCAACATCCTTTTTCTTTACATCGTTGGTTGGACGAATGTCTAGTATATCAACTGATCATAGTTGAAATAAAATATCAGATCGTCATCTTTTATGATCTCTTTTGAATTGTTCTAATGTCAATTTAAGGTCACTACTAAAATTTTGTAGATCACCTATCGTTAGACCATGCACCATATACCAACGGAATTCTTGTCCCATACGACGTTGTTTTTTCATGATTCAGAAATACTTCTTTCACAAAAGTTCAACCTCAAACGTAGGTTTTTCGTATATGTTTTTTTGGATATGTTTCCATAACTGGGATTGGTAAAATGCGCTCATTTCAAATAATTGAATAAATTAATCTTCTTTCTTTCCTCTAAATAACTCTATTACTAAGATAATAAGCAATACAACTAAGATCGCTGCTGCTAAAAACACTATCCACTTTTGCATTATATAATAAGTATAAGGTATAAAAATTATTCAAATAGTGCGTCAATATCTAATAAGAATCAGTTATCTCATCAACTAATCTTTGGCACGTCTCACTTCCA
>CALLUT010000004.1 GCA_938010495.1 Candidatus Absconditabacterales bacterium | reverse complement strand
TCTGATTTCTTGTTGTAAAAATATAGCAATGTCTTTATATGATTTATGATACTGTTCATTAAATCATGTTATATCAAAAAACGCCTCATCTATACTAAACTGATCAACAGTTTGTGTTTTTTCACGAAGATAGTTCATGAGACGCTCAGATACAGATTTATATAATGGAAAATCTGGTCTACATATAACTGCATCCTTTGGCAAAAGCTTCTTGGCTTCTCGTATTGGAGTTCATACAGATATTCCATATTGTTTTGCCGAATGAGTTCTTGCAACAATAATATCATATCCCACACAAACAACTTTTCAGCGTAACGAAGGATCTTGCAATATCATACAGTTTGCAAAAAAACTATCGCAATCTACAAGTCCCCATACTTCTTGGGATTGGTTAAATTTCATTTGTACAACAAAAATAAGAACGTATGTTCTTTTTATGAAATAATAAAAAAAATACAAGAACTAATTAGAAGTTAGGAAGATGATTTTTAATAAATGTATCTGTTTGTTCTTTGTATGATATTTCTTTATCAAATTTATTTCAAATAGTAATTGATTTATTTTGATAATCAAAAGCGATAGGAACAACATTAGAGTCACTCAAGCGAGCAATTTTTTCAAAGGTATATTTTATAGTGTCTTTACTTACAGAAGGTTGTAGTGACATCACAAGAGAATGCTCCTCACTTTCATTTAAATAACTAACAGACTTATCTACAGTTCCTCACTCTACAAAAATTGCTTCTCTTCATGTTAAAAGAGATAACGGTATCTTAACGCTTCTTAAAGATCAAGTTGCAAGAAAACGAGTCTTATCTTTAGCTACAGAAGAAAAAACTGATCTCATAAGTTTAATATCCAATAATACTGTATTGTGTGGGACCATTATAAAAATGGTTTTTCAATGATTCATTGGAATTTCTCAATATGTTTTCCATCATGATCAGTTCTTAAGTAATACTCAAATTTCTTCACTTATTGTTGCTATTGGTTTTTTATTAAATTCTCTTATTCCCAAAAATGATTTGTTTGAGAGACCTGTCTTTTGCTCTTCATTTTTCAATAATAGGCTTCTTGTACTTAAAAAATCCATAGAAAGAATTTCTTCAATAGTATGTGACTCTATAAATTCTTGAATATTTTTATAAAATTTTCAATGATGATATGATGTTATGATTCATCAATATTCCTTTGGAAAGAAAAAGAGACGAGTAATTATTGATGGTATTCAATAAGGACTTTTTAAAAAACGTTTTGGATCATTTCATAATTGAAAGGCTTGAAGCTGTGTCTCAAGCTTATGGGTAAATCAATATCAAGATAACAAATGTTTAATATCATGCTTCGTTTGTCAAACTTCTGGAGACAATCAATGTATCTTGTACATTTCTAATAATTTTCATCCTATTGCTGAATCAGCATAATTAGAGAGTTTATTAATATCTAATAGACTTCCCTCAGGAGTAATAAAGTTTCAAATTCAAGAATCAAAAACAAAATCATATAATTTTCTTCATCATATAATCCAACTTTCTTGAACTTCTTCTTTTCTACTTTCAATATTCATAGAACATATATTTTGTAAAACAATTCTTTTATAAGGACCTAATAAATTATGTCAATAATATGTATTTAATATATTTATACATAAAATATTGACATAAGTAATTTATTAGTTAAAAGTAAGTAATTATTTACTTATTATGCACTTTGATATTATGGCAAAAGCAAAAAAACGAATTAATTATTGACCTACAGAAGTATATCAAACTCCTGAGATGAAAGCAAAACATGAATCAATAAATAGTGAATTTCCAAAAATGATTTCTAGCATCATTTGAGATATGCTAGAAAGTTGAATTGAACTTACTGCATGAGAGAAGAAAACCATTAGGAAAACAGGTTTATGACTAGCTATGGCACTTAAATTTGATCATCCATTAACTCATTCTATTCGTCAATTATCTTGAAATACAGATAGATGGTGATGACAAACTTATGTAAATAGAGAAGTTTTTACTCCATGAATTGCATGAAATTATACTAGATGAGAATTGCAATGATTGTATGCTATTGCTAATTCTGTCGCTCCAGAAATGAAAAATCCATATCGTGTATTTTGATGATGAGCTAATGATCCACTTTCATCAAAAATGAAGCTAAAGAACAGATATGCAGAACTACTAAGTGAGTGAAAAGAAGCAACTGATATTGAGAGAATTCTATAACTTAAAGATTATCATTAACAAACCTTACTGCAGCATTCATTGCCGCTGCTCTCTTTTCAGGATTATGAAAGCCATGTTTTCCTCATTGAATTGTAACTAATTGAATTCAATATTTTTGTGCATGTCTTACTGCATCTTCATGGGGTATATGAATGTCTTCAGTTCAATGAATTATGACTATAGGAGAATCTATCTCCGCTAACTTCAAATGCGGTTCTAAGACTTTTACTTCATCAAAACAAGCCTTACTTGCCCTGAATTTTCTTGAAGACCTTTCTATATATCATTGTGTTTCCAGAGGAATTCTATAATCATCAGTTTTAATTTTTTCTCTTCGTAATGTATATTCGGTCATTGCGTTTCGGAGTATGAGTCACTTCTTTTCAATTCATGAGATATGTTCCCACGCAAGAACAACTGGACCTCAAGCAAAACTAGCTGCCAAAAGGGTTACGCTCTTATATCAAAGATCTGAAAGATACAAACATACTGTGAGCACATCTTCTTTTTCTGAAGTTACTGTCATATCTAAATCAGTTCAATCGCTTTGACCTGATCATCTGAAATCAAATCTAAACACATCATGTCATGCTTGTATCAATTCATCTGAGAGAGTTGTAAACACTCCAAGCTCATCTTTATCGACACTACGTCAATGACACAATACAACTACATGATTTTGTAGTTGTTGAGATGGTCTTTCTGATAGACCAACTATATCTTGATCTAAATCATTTTTGATTGTATGCCAGTTTCTAATCATATCAAAAGATAATATAAATTACTTTATCTATAATGAAATCATAAAAATTAGCTAGATAAGTTCCAATCAAGAAGCTTTTGTCTAATTTTGGTTAAAGCATTCCTTACTGAACCTGCATTTATTCAAAATTTTTCTGCAATATCAGCATTTTCCCATCATTCATAGCGGAGTCTTATTATTTCTTGTTGTCTTGGAGGTAACGTTTCAACAAACTCTAAGAGACTTTCAAATTGATCACCACTATCATACAGTTTAAATGCTTTTGGGTTCACTTTAAAATTATCAAAAACTATATCTCTATCAGTTCAAGCAACAAATTTTTCTTCTCTTCTATTTCTATTTCTTATGTAATCTAAACTTCTGTTTCTTGCAGATCGATACATATATTCTTTAACTCAGTTGTTTTCCACCTTTTTATTTGGATTTTTTTCAAGATGTTCTAATACGGATAATAGCGTTCTTTGTGTGACATCGTTTGCTATTTCATGCCTTCTTCAAGCTTCATAATTGAGAAAATATCTTGAAACATATGAATGTAAATCATTAAAAGTTTCTTTTGATTCTAAGGCAGTTTGAAATGTACTATAATTGTTATTTGGTTTCATATTTACGGTTATTAGAAAAAAATACTATAACCATTTATATAAAATAAGTCAAGTTTATTATTTGTATTTCTTTGGAAATTCAAACCATTCAAACTCCAATAATCAGTAGTCCAAATCCTTCCAATCATCTCAGTCAAATCTAAAACATACGATTCAACTAGTTGGAAGTTTTTCCAATTCATATCAACATCGATTAACAAAATCTGTAATTCAGTCATTGTGTCAAACGTATAAGAGATTTTCAACAGTGTCCTCTACTTCAGAGATAGCTTCTAATATTTCGTCTTTTGTTGCCATATATAGTCCTCTTGTGTATTCAATTTCACCTTCCTCAAAGTGTAATTCTCTAGCCCATCGATCAGCTGTTTGAGCAGTTCTTTTTGCAGAACTAGCTATGATGTGATCAATTTCTTCCATCTTTCAAACTACTAGCTCAGGAAATCATTGTAAATCAGCTTTTCATCTTTCACTTAATCAACGATCAAAGTCATCAACAGTACTATCAGACCAATCAGATTTTGCGTGACGTAGTATATATAGAGTTTTCATCGAAGAGGTGAGTCATAAATACCTGTTTTTAATCCATTGGTTTAGATTATCAAGTGTTTTATAAGAATAGAGATAATAACATTTAGTTGACATAATACAATATAGTCTTATTATATCATATAACAAAATTATTTTAAAATATGTTAGAAGAATTAAAAAACATTGCAGAACAACAAAAAGCTGATCTGCAAGAAATGAAAGAAAAGCGGTTAAAGGCTTCTGGTCTAAACAGTGAGCAAGCTAAGCATCTTAGAATTATTGGTATAATGCGAATTGTGGCTATAGTCAGTATGCTTGTTCTTATGCAGCCATATCAAATGGTAATTCATACTTACTTTTTATTAACTTTTTTCAAACTAGCATATTTGAATATAAGTTCCAGTCAAAAGAGTATTAATGAATTAAAAGAAAATCCTGTTATTAAAAGAATGCTCGAAACTATGACAGAAGAATTTGTATTGAAAATGAATAAGTTTTCATCACTCTTGCTAGTTCCTGCCACAGCATTTGTTTTATACTGGTTAGATCAATTTATAATTGATATAGCCAGTAACTACATTAAGTAAAAATCCCATAATGAGAATCTTCATGTGGGACTATACATCTCACATGGATTCTCCTGTGAGATTTTTTTAAAAAGATTTTTGACAAT
>CALLUT010000003.1 GCA_938010495.1 Candidatus Absconditabacterales bacterium | reverse complement strand
GTTAGATTCTATAAGACGTATCAATGCTTTGGACTGGAATCAACGCCATATTCTCATCAAGGATTGACTTACTGAAGACGATACTCAAGAAGCATTAGACAAGCTAAAAGACAGCATTCGATGCCAGGACTATATACTTGGTCAATCTACACACACCCGTAAAGTAGCAAATTTTTCACAGAATACACAAAAAATACAAATGGTTAGCACCAACGAAAAATTACTCTACATACAGCTGGAAAAGTAATTTCAAATAATTCTTATCGATAATTATGTTATTTAACTCTATAGAGTTTATACTCTCATTTATAGTTTTTATAAGTCTCTACTACCTTGCATGATACAGAGGTAAACTAATTTTGCTACTACTCTGAAGTTATCTCTTTTATATGGCTTGGGACATAGGTTATGTTATTTTGTTGATTGTATCCACTCTACTGAATTATGTCGCAGGTATACTTATCTGAAGTCAAAAAAAACATAAACTCTTCATACTTTGGTGAAGCATTATATTAAATATTAGTATTCTTTGATTCTTCAAATACTATGGATTTGCTTTTGGTGTGATTCAAGATATTGGTAATTTTGTATGAATTTCTTCACCATTACCTTACCTACAACTATTGCTACCGCTATGAATATCGTTTTATACTTTTCAAGCAATTTCTTATCTTATTGATATATATCAAAGCAAAATTTCTCCCGAAAAAAACCTATGACGTTTTGCTCTATTCATTAGTTTCTTTCCACAACTTGTAGCGTGACCTATAGAAAGAGCTGCACATTTATTACCACAATTTAAAAAACAAATACTCCTCTCCCGAAACAACCTTGGTATGGGTCTTCATTTATTTATTTGGTGATTATTCAAAAAAGTTGTTATTGCAGATAGACTTGGATATTTTGTAGATCATATTTACACGTCACCAGAACAGTTTGGAACGATTCACTTACGAATTGGTGCGGTATTCTTTTGATTTCAAATTTATTGTGATTTTTCTTGATACTCAGATATGGCAATTGGATTAGCTAGAATGCTTTGATTTGATCTTATGAAGAACTTCAAAAAACCATACCTAGCCACAAATATAGCTGATTTCTGGAGAAGATGGCACATTTCACTCTCAACTTGGTTTAAAGATTATGTGTATATCCCACTATGAGGTAATAGAGTAATTACACGAAGACGATACTACAACCTCATTATCACCTTTCTAATCAGTGGACTTTGGCATGGTGCAGCCTGGACGTTTATTGTTTGGTGATGACTTCATGGTCTATTTATAATTGCTTACATTATATTCTTACCTATTAGAAAAAAGATGTTTACACAACATATTTTTTCAAAAATACTCAGCACATGCGTCACATTTTTTGTAGTGACTATAGCATGGGTATTCTTTAGAGCATGAAGCATTGAACAAGCATGAGACATTCTTTATCGTATGTTCGTTTTTGCACATGATGGAGTTCAACTTCTTTGAAAGTGAAAAATAACTTGAGGGAGTCTTATATTTGTAACCACCATGGTATTTGCTTTGATGTGAGTAGAGATTCGAGATTACAAGAAAGATATAAAATCTATATTATTTAGAAACAAACATCTCCATCTTACGAGCTTATTTTTATTACTTGTCTGTATAATTCTATTCTGAGTATTTGATGGACAACAATTTATTTACTTTCAGTTCTAATGGAGAAAGCAAACTATCCAGCTCAACTACTCCGATGAATTCTGCTCATATGTGCAATTACAGTTTTTGCGTCTTCTAAATTTTCTTGGAAACATTTACTAGGAAATGAATTAAGTGATATTTCTTATGGTGACATCACTGACCAAGCTGCTATGTCTTTAGTACACACAAAAATACCACTACTTCCAAAGTATCAATACCAAACGTGACTACAAACAAGCGATATAATATTTTTTTGAGATTCATTTTTTGAAAGCACCTTAGATTCCTTCCAATTTGCAGATGAGGTTGCACTAAATTCTGACATCACAACTCATCATATTCCTGTAGATAATCTTATGAGAGAGGTCAACTTTAATCCTATACTCTATCTTCAAGCTATAAATTATACTGGATCAGATCAAAAAATTATGGTCTTGGAATCTGTAGAAAGATATGCTTTAGATATAGCAACACACTATGATAAGTTGATATATGAAAAAAAATCCGTTTCCTCTTTCGATAAATTACATGAACGATCTAATAAACCACTATTAAACACATCTAGAATACGTTATTTTTTTACGAAAAATAAAATTCTCTGGCCCTTTATACAATGAAAAACAAACTATCTTTACGAATTTCTCTGAGAAATTCCTTCGAGTATTTGAGTTATTGATGAAACATCTTGAATGATGTTTCATCATGAGCAATTTAGTTTTCTTCAGAGAGAAAAAAACGATGCTTACCTTGATGAAATTGCAAAAAAAATTGCTTGAATACAGGAGCAACTTGTGCAACAATTTAATATTACTCTACAATATATGATCATCCCAAATAAGATAAGTATATACCCTGAGTTGGCATGAGTAGATTATGATAATTTCATACCACGTTTCGAAAACATATTGAGAAAAAATGGAGTGAATTATATATCAGCATATAATAAATTACAAAAATCGAAACTAAATGAACGTAAAGCTTGATTATATTTCAAAAACGATACTCACTTCACTCGTATTGGAAAAGAAATAATTGTTAGAGAAGTAATTGACCAGATAAAATCATCTGAGTAAATGTTGACATATTTCAACATTTAAGTAAAAACAAACAAAATTACGTGCATTAAAATACATGCTTATGACAACTAAGAATATTACAACAAATTTTCTTTTAATTATTGCTATAATATTTGCCATATGGGGAATAATTGAATTAGAAAAGCAACATTTTGAAGTCGATTCTATTGAAAAAATCCGTAATCACACCCTACTAGATGATCTAGAAAAATATCCAGATCGCACGACTGCTGTGATCGATGAAGAATGGATATGTGGTAAAACGCTTCATTATGAATATCACTTCAATGCTGAAACCAACGAAGGCAAATATAGATGTCTTACCTGTGGTACGAGCATGTATTACGCATCACCGTATCAACCAATGAACAGCAAAGATAAACATCCACTTTTGGCTCTATATAATCAAAAAATAAATTAATAAAATGAT
>CALLUT010000002.1 GCA_938010495.1 Candidatus Absconditabacterales bacterium | reverse complement strand
ATCTTTTCAAACAATAAGATCATATATTCAACCTAAAATATAATACTCTCTTGAATCTTTATTCAAAGTTCATAAGAGAATTTCAAGTTTCATTGAAATTTTTTCTAATTTTAATGAATCATTTACTTTCATAGAATCAATTCTTTTCTCCAATGATTGAATTATTAAATCATCTTTTTGAGTTGGAACATATGCAGAAACGTATGAAAAAGTGAAAATACTTAGTAAAAACACTGTTAAAACTCCAATAATACTTCTTTTCATCTCAATATAGATCAAAAATTAAAACTACCTTTAAAATAGTATAAGAAGTAAGAATTGCAATGAAAAATAAAAGAAGTTAGTTTGGATAAATAGTTTTTATATACCTAAGAAAAATTATTATAGATATATTGACTTTAGTTCAGCGTATGCAAGAGCGCAGGAAAGGCAAATTTTGAATTTTTCGACACCTATGAAATTTCTATAGTTTTGACCGATGTACATAGGGGCTAGAGTAAATATATTGACTTTTTGCCGACGTATAGATGTGAGCAAGAAGGACAATTTTTGAGTTTTCCGACACCTATAGGTTTTTTATAGTTTTCGGCGACGTACATAAGGGTGCTATGCAGATCTTATAAAGGTTGTATTAGTAGATTATTTCAATAGATTTATATAGCCAAATCTTACAATAAAATAAATTTTCTATGAATGTTGATGTCAAAAAAGGGCGGCTGGTTTCTTCCGCTCTTCTAGGCATCAGCATAGGAAAGTTGTAAGGTTTGGCGACCGAAGGATCAGTCGCCTTTTTTTATTTGAAGAAAATCCAATGAAAAACAATCTATTCTATGTAACTTTTATATCTATATTTATATGATTAACAGGATATTACTTCTGAACACAGCAAAATAAACTTGTAGCTATAGAGACTACGAAGACACAAATCGAAAGCACTCAAATAGACATGTTTCAAAAAGCAAAAGAATGTGCATTAATTAAGGATGAAATGATTGTAGATATAATGAATCCAAGACTTGTACGTAAAGATTTAGATCCAATAATAGAAGAAATTTTCTTCAGTGAAAAATTAGATTCTTGCTTATACATTGTAAAAGAATATCCATGAGAATTTTGCATAACAGGTACACATGAACAATACATAGAATGAAAATGTATGTTCAAAGATAGATTACTGTTTAATTTCTTTACAAAAGAGATACTAGAAACAGAGAATTCATCTACTCGTGAGAAATTAAACAAATGCGAAGAAATAGAGAACTTCACAAATGAATGAATAGAAAAATGTAATGAAAGATTTGATTTTAATACAAGAGTAAATAATTACAAATAACCAAGCTTGAGATTTGTTAAAATACACATATAAAGTTTCTATGCAAGTATACAAATCTGGAAATAATATATACCTTAAAAGATCTATGCAATTTTGATTAGATACCAGTTTTTCTTATTCAGATTTTATAGAAACGAAAATAGATTTAAGTAATCCTTATATCGCACAAGTATTTAAAGAAGACATTCCACTACTTGCTTCGAACAATCCAAAATATTGGTGACCAATACTCACCTATCTAGACAAAGATTTTATTTATGTATTTACCATCAAAGATGGTAAAGAATCAGATCGAGAAGAACTACGTATCAATAATAAACTTGATCTTAAAGAAAATGAAATAACCAATGATCAAGATACATGCATGTATTTTCTTCGAATAGCAATTATGCAATGAAAATTTTCAGTTAATACTGAAAAAGATAACTCTCTTCATGATCGTTTAGCAGATATGTTAGAATATTATGATTACGATGAAAAAACTGATTCAAGAATAGATTATGATGAAATATTAGAATCTAAAGTGGTACAAAGACCCACTAAGATCATTCAATACCTCTTACTGCTCAAACATATACATAAACAAAGTGTTTTTGCTGTATTTTCTGCTTGATTCAAAGAACCAATTCTAGTTGATGAAGGTAATATTGCTCGTTTTGTGGGTTGAGGCTCATTTATTGTAAATATATCAAATCTTCTATATGTTTCACATACATGAAAATTTGAAGACCATATTGATCAACTAACAAAAAAATATGGTCAATCCAAAGAAACTTATGACCAACTGATAGAAGATATTAAAAATATTCCATATCTATGAGAAGAATTTCGTCGTGCAAAGATAACACTACAACTCAAACATGGTAAACCGCATGTAATGGAGACAGAAACCAAGACAAATAATACTGACTATTATTACTGGAAAGAAGTCCTGTGAGATCACAGAGAAATCAATGAGAAAACACGTAGTGGTAAGACTGAGGTATTTGAGGTTAAGAAGAAATTTAAGTATTAGTCTAAAAAGATAACAATCCACTTCAACAAATAAGAATAATTTTATATTTTGATACACATCATCCAAATGAATTCATTATGGAAAGTACTAGTTATTGTTTTACTCGCTTCTAATGTTTTTTTATTATATGCACTCAATCAAAACATCACGTCAAAAAATTATTGAGACACGAATAATAGCGATAATACAGATATTTTCGATTCTATTGAAGAAAAACTAAGTAACATTGAATATAACTTAGAAAACATTGAATATAATACATCATGAACAAAAGATGGGATTTCTAATTTAGAGTCATACATGAGTGAAATAGAAGATAATACTAGTGACAGTTCAGATCACTTATGGGATATAAGATATAACAATTAAATATATTTGCTTTTTTATATTGAAAGTTATATATTACTTTTACCCTATCTAAAAAGGGTCTTCTAAATATGTCGTCTGCTTGTATCATCCTATGAACATAGGACACTTGTGGAAACATGTATTATCATGGAAGAAATCACTCTATGAGAAGCTGTATCAATTCTATTGGACATCTTCTCTGAAATTGATGAAAATGAGGCTCATTAGTGAGCTTCATTTTTTATTTTCATTCAAGATAATAATGTTCAAATTGCTTTATACAAAATTTTCAATATCAAAAGTATATGAAGAAATTTGAACTTTATATTGTACTACTATATTAAAATGCCAAAATACGTTATCTATTGTAGAAAATCTACTGATGAAGCAAAAGGAAAACAAATACACTCTATTCCTGATCAGATAAGGATCTGTAGAAAGTATGCACAAGATAACGATCTTGAAATTAAGAAGAAACCAAAAGATTTTTCAGATTTCGAATCTCCAGCAGAACTCAAAAAAGAAGATCTAGAAACAGACTTACATAATAGAAGAATCTATCAAGAATCAAGAGATCTCTTCATCGTGAAAGAGCAATATTCAGCAAAAGTACCATGAAAGAGAGCAAAACGAAAGAAGCTTATGAAACTGATTGAACAATGAAAAGTTAAGTGACTATTAAGTTACAGTCCAGACAG
>CALLUT010000001.1 GCA_938010495.1 Candidatus Absconditabacterales bacterium | reverse complement strand
CCACATATCGCTTTTGCATCAACCAAAGCAAAGGAAAATGGAACAGAGTTTGTCGTCCAAAATGTTGAAGCATATCTATGAGGTGACCCAAAAAATATTTTGACGAAGGTGTAGAAAAAACCTTCTGATTAGTCTTGTATTAAAAATCTATAAGCTTATTCTGAGTTTATGAGTAAAACTAAAAATATCGCATTTATTGACGGACAAAATTTACACTTATGAACTAAGTCTGAGTGACGATCAGTTGATTTTAATAAATTTAGAATTTTTCTTAAAGACTCTTTTAGTATTCGTGAAGCGTATTATTTTCTTTGATTTATTGATGAGAACGAACAAGAATTATATAATGCACTACAAAAGGCATGATTTATAGTAGTATTTAGAGAACATTCTTCTGCTTTAAAAGGGAAAAAGAAATGAAATGTTGATGTAGATATAGTTTTTGAGGTAATGAAAAAACTGTATGAAGAAAATGATTTTGATAAGATAGTGTTAGTTAGTTGAGATTGAGATTATATAAAATTGGTTAGGCATTTATCTAAGAAGTGAAAGCTTGAAAGAATACTTTTTCCAAACAAAAATCATTCCTCTTTATATAAGAAACTATCTAACAAAAGCCGGTATTATCTCCATAACGCAAAAAAGAAAATCCAATATACAAAAAAAGGGGTGTCCTAACGCACTTACACGTTTCGGAGCCCCTTTGTGGTGATACATTATTAATATAATGAAAAATCAAAAAAAAGCAATATATTTTAGTTAATTATGCCTAATTATGGATATCCAAGCACTTCAGAATCTTATCAAACAATTTAGAGATGAAAGAGATCGAAAACAATTTCATAATCCAAAAGATCTTGCTGCAGCTATTAGTATTGAAGCATGAGAGTTGATGGAACATTTTTTATGGAAGTCATCGGAAGAATCACACGATATTGCCAAGAAAGAAGAAGTAGTTGATGAATTCGCAGATATCATGAATTATTTGTTGTTGTTTGCAGATGCATGTGATATAGATATTGCACAAGCAGTACAAGATAAAATTGAAAAAAATAAAATAAAGTATCCTATTGAAAAAGCAAAATGAAATAGCGATAAATATAATCAACTTTAGATAATAAGTCCGAAAGCATGTATGATATAGCAAATTTCCCGTTTAATGATGATGAACTTTGTGTATTAAAAAATTCACCCTATGGTAAAAATCGGCCTGTGGTGTATTTGTTGGAATGAAAAGACGAAATATATATTTGAGAATCAATTGATGCATATAACAGAAGTAAGCAACATCTTAAAAAAAATGAAAGAAAAAAACTCCATACTATCCATATAATTTCTGACGAAGAGTATAACAAATCTGCAGCATTAGACATAGAATCTCGACTGATACAATATATGTCAGCTGATGGTAAATATAAATTACAAAATTGAAACTGATGACTCAAAAACCATGAGTATTATGATCGTGATACATATAGAACTAAGTTTTGATTGATCTGGGATGAACTTAGAAAGAAATCTATTGTAACCAACACCTTAGCTGATATTAGAAATAGTGATATTTTTAAATACTCTCCGTATAAATCATTGAGTCCTGATCAGTATGAAGTAGTTGAGTATATTACTTCTACTATTAAGGAAAAAGAAAAGAAGGCGTTTATTATTCATGGAAAACCATGAACAGGAAAGACTATCGTTTGAATATACCTTATGAAGTATTTAAAACATCTGAAGGAAACCAAACATCTTTCTGTATGACTTGTTGTTCCAGTAACTCCATTGAGAGCTACTATTAAGAAAGTGTTTAAGAATATGAAATGATTGAGTGCTTCAATGGTTATTTGACCAAATGACGTCGTAAAGAAATCATATGATGTCCTTATTGTAGATGAAGCGCATAGACTTAAGCAAAGAAAAAATCTTACATGATATGGTGCATTTGATTCAGTAAATAAGAAATTGTCATTGGGACTAGAATGAACTGAACTTGATCGAGTAAAGTATAGTTCAAGCGTTCAGATTTATTTATACGATGAATGACAAAGTGTAAAACCATCTGATGTTCCAAAAGAAGCATTTAAAAAATTACATGCAGAAAATCTTGTACTCAAAAATCAGTTGAGAGTAGAGTGATGAGAAGAGTATATTACAAGTGTAGAAAACCTTTTTGATGTTACTGTTTTGAAAACTATAGATATAAAAAAATATGATTTCAAAATCTATGATAACTTTGAGGATCTGCACAAGGATATAAAAGAAAAAGACAAAGAACATGGATTAGCAAGGATGATTGCTTGATTTGCATGGCCTTGGGCTTCGAAAAACGATAAGACATGAACAGTTATGGACATTACCCTTGATTGATATTCAATGAGATGGAACAGTACCTTAAATAACTGGGTTCATAGCGATAAAGCACTCGATGAAGTGTGATGTATTCATACGATCCAATGATATGATTTAAATTATGCTTGAGTAGTAATTTGATGAGAACTACAATATGATCGATCCAAAAATGAACTAGTTATAGACAAGAATAATTACTTCGATGTTAAATGAAAAAGTTGAGTCAAAGATGATGAAGTATTAAAATGATATATCATCAATATTTATAAAACACTCATGACTCGTTGAATAAAATGAACGTATATTTATATCGTCGATGAAGATTTGAGAGAATATGTTCGTAATTATTTTTGAATTTTATAACACCTACCACCATGACCAAATACGATATCTACTGTGAAGATAGGTTTTTGGTTGGTGCTAATGATGGGAAATGTGTATGGACTATCTCTTTTATTTGTTCTGTAGTTTCTCAATGAAGTAGTGGTTGAACCGCTGTTGGGATATTGTAATGGTAAAATACTTTTTTTGATTTCTCTTTCTTCGTCCCCTTGATGTAATGAGGAGGGTATATAAGCGTAAGTATACTCTCATTTTTATTTCTATCATTTCAAGCGTTTTTTGATTTTTTTGATGTGGCTTTATTCTTTTTAACTTTTCTTTTATACCATTTTTGTACTGCCTCAAGAAGTATAGGATGTATATTTTGCTTTTTTGTTCATGTATTCCTGCATCGCTGTGAGAGACGGTGACCAGAGTCTTTAACTTGAGTACATAAATACTTATACGCTAGCGATTCGATTAACGTTGGAATAACTTGTTTCATAAAATATTCTACGAGTAGTAACATATCTTTATCGCGAGTGACTAATGCAGTATAGTCTTGTGTATAGAGATTTCTCAGTAAAGTGTTTTCGATCAATTTTCGATCAAAATAAAATCGACTGTTGTCAGTTCTTTTTATTTTTTCCAATTTTCTTTTTCAGAAATGAGGATTTCATAAATATTGAATAAAATCATTACTGATATTGTTTGACGTTGCTTGTTCTTTTATTTTTTTAAACACTAGTTTATCAGAATGATGAGCAAAAGTCTTCGAACGCTCAATGACTTTATCGAGTCTAGCATATTCTTGTCTCATAATATTTCTGGTTAATTTATATGCATCTTGATCTTCAATAGTTAAAGTTTCTCGTATCTCTTGTACGAGATTTTCTAGATCAGCAGTATCTTTTATACTTCAATCTATACTTTGCTCCTTTTCCACCAGAAAATTAAATATATCTATTCACGTTTTGTGCTGTAATTCTTCTAATGACTTTCATGACACCTTTCACATCTCTTGGACAACTGTTTGTACAGGATTTTTCTTACCATAAGCGCGAGGAATATTGGAATCATAAACAAATGTTACGAGTTTCTTGCGAGATTCACTATTAAGTGGTATACGTATTGTTTCGTTTCACAGGTCAGCGGACAACGTATATAATGGATAAGATCATCATCATATATTATTATATTTCTTTAAAAGTTTTTGTATCCTTGAAAACGATGTTTTCGATTTGATGGGATAGGATTTAACCTTTTCAGTCTCAACTGTTTTACGTGCTTTTTTCCATAGAGTAATATTTAATTGTTCATAGTCGATAGGTAATTCCAAAGATCTGTTTTCCACCATTGTTAAAAACAGGTTATGTTTCATGTTTTTATCAACCTTCTCTATACCTTCTAAAGCTTTCAATACTTCATGGTACTCTAAAAGATTTATATCATTTATTTTTTCATTCATTATTTTACTATAAATACTTTATTGTTTTAGTCAATCTTTTTGTTTGTGAATTCATTAAATTTCTAAGCAATGTTTAATCTATGCATTAATGATTTTTCACTGATTTTCCTATGTAAATTTCATGCTTTAGCCTCTTCCTTTTCGGATATATTGACATTTATTATATA